>JAUXGY010000012.1 GCA_030621805.1 Kiritimatiellales bacterium
TCTACCCACAATCGCCCGCACAAAAAAATTACGAACCACGGAATACACTGAATACACGGAAAAACAAACTGAGTTACTTTGCTTCCGTGTATTCAGTGTATTCCGTGGTTAAATGCCACTGTTCTTCCTTGCACCGCCCGTCGGGCTGTGGCGTTATTTCCCGCTCGTATGAATTCACCCTAGCCACAATTCAAAATCCACTATTCTGCGGCACCACCGGTTCGGGAAAGACCCCTTAGCTACTTGCCCTTCTTTCGGCTCTTCTTCATGGCTTCGTAATCGTCGAGCGTGCCGGGGTAGTCGACAATGCCGTCTTCCGTAATTTCAAAAATTCGAGTGGCTAGCGTGGCGATAAAGCGGTGGTCGTGCGAAACAAAGAGCATGGTATTTTTAAAGAGCGAAAGGGCGAAGTTAAGCGCTTCGATCGATTCGAGGTCGAGGTGATTCGTGGGTTCATCAAGAACCAACACATTGCCGCCCTCCATCGTCATCTTGGAAAGGATCAGACGGGCCTTTTCGCCGCCGCTGAGAACGCCCGTTTTTTTCAGTGCATCGTCGCCCCGAAAAAGCATTCGCCCCATGAACGAGCGCAGTTCAACTTCGGTGGTTCCACTTTCGGAAAACCGCCCAAGCCAGTCGAGCGCCCGGGCATTCGGATCGAGAAGGTCGGATGTATCCTGCGGAAAAAGCCCCATCTGAACGGTCTCGCCAAACTTAACTTGCCCGGTAGTGCTTTCCAGCTGGCCGCACAGAATGTTGAGCAAGGACGTTTTTCCAATTCCGTTTTTACCAATGATGGCCACGCGCTCTTCCGGCCCGATGGTACAGGAAAAATCGCCGAACAGTTGTTCATCGTACGTCTTTGAAATTGCCTTGGCCTCAATCACTCGGTCGCCCAAACGGGTTTTTGGATTAAAGCGAATAAACGGGGAGACCCGGCTACTGGCCTTAAATTTTTTGATGTCCAGCTTATCGAGTGTCTTCTTGCGCGAAGTCGCCTGTTTTGCCTTCGAAGCGTTCGAGCTGAAACGCGAAATAAAGGCCTTCAATTCGTGGGCTTGTTTCTCCACTTTCCGATTCGCCTTTTCCTGCAACTCTCGCGCTTCAAGACTGGCGATGGTGAAGTCGTCATAGTTTCCCGGGAACATGCGGATTTCATGAAAATCCAAGTCGGCAATATGGGTGCAGACCTGGTTCAGAAAGAAACGGTCGTGTGAAATCGTGAGGACGGTTCCCGTGTAGCGCTTGAGCAATTCAACCAACCACTCGATTGACTCCATATCCAGATGGTTGGTCGGTTCGTCGAGCAACAAAATATCCGGTTGCCCGAAAAGAACCTGCGCCAGCAAAACACGCAACTTGAATCCGCCCTGAAGGACGGTCATTTTTTGATCAAACAGATCCGTGGTAAAGCCCAGTCCAACCAGCAACGTTGCCGCTTCCGCCTCCATCGTATATCCGCCAGCCTCGCCAAACTCATCCTCAATATGGCCGCACCGATCATTCTCTTCGTCCGTCAGTTCGTCTTTCGAATAGAGATCTTCACGCTCGCAATGGAGCTTCCACAACGCAGGATTTCCCGTATAGACCGTGTCGATAATCCTATAGTCATCGAAGGCCGAGTGATCCTGCCGCAGGTAGCCTAGCGAGCACTCATTTCCAATGGCCACCTCGCCATCGCTTGGAGTGAGCTGCCCCGTCAGAATCTTCATGAAGGTGGATTTTCCGGAGCCATTAGCTCCGATCAGTCCGTAGCGATTACCCGGAACAAACTTAACCGAAACGTCCTCAAAAAGAGCCGTTTTTCCAAAACGCATAGTAATATTGGATGTTGAAATCATCTAAAAACCCTCAAAACAAATCTATAATAAGCACGGCACTCGGCCATGCGTTTAACCTCAAAAAAGGAGGCCGGTTTAAAATCCGGAAACCCATGCCGCACCGCGATTCGGTTTTCCACGGCGGGCAAGATGCCTCTTCTATATTAAAACTCCCACTTCAATCCTCCAAAATCATAACATGGCACATGGAGCAATTCCTTGTCTGTCACGACGGCAGAAGCATATTTTGAGCCTGCTTCCAACCGATGAAAAAACCAGCCCTCCCTCTCCCCAACCTCCGGGAGCGCCCCGTCAACAATCGGAACCGAGAAGCTTCCAAGCTCCGAGAAAAGTGTCGAACCACAGGCTTTTACATAGGCTTCCTTACGTGCCCAGAAATGGAAAAACATCGAGGGCGGGTCTTCTGAATTTTCGATGATCGTAATTTCCTCCGGCGCAAAATAGCGCGAAGCAATCGACTGGATATCCGCCGTCTGTTTAATCTTTTCAACATCCACGCCAATATTCCGATTACGCCCGAAGGCCAACACAACCCAGTCGCCAGAATGGGACAAATTAAAGTCCACCCACGAACTGGCCACGTGCGGTTTTCCATTTTCCGAATAATTAAATTCGATTTCGGCGGCGGGAGTTCCAGTATAACCGGAAAATAGGATACGAAGCGCGCCGCGCGCGGCGATGGAGGATTGGCGGTCGGTATCGCGATGAAACCGTGCGGCTCTTTCCTGCTCCTGAGAGGAAAGCACGGCGTGTAGCGCATCGAGCCGATCCTGTATATCAGGCACATGCACACCCCAAATATGAATCGAATCGGCGTTCAATTCGGGAAGCTTTCGAATGTCATCGATAATTTCCATGAAAGGTGCCCCTGCTTAACCCCGGTCTTCAACCAATTTTTCGAGTAGGCGGTCGAGGTGGCGCTTAAGCTTGACGGGCGGTTTGTCCTGAAGCACAAAGCGCTCATCGTCTCCAACACGCACATAGGTGCGCCAACCGTTGGCCTCGCGCCACGGCATGATTACATTATCGATGGCCGTTTCGGCGGCATCCGGCGCCAGCCCTAGCTGTCCACAAACCAACAAGCAACGGTCGCGATCCACGTTGCCACGTTGTACCGCTTCGTAGGCATAGTATTCCGGCGACTGCGCATCGATTTCATTTTTGACATTGAAATAGGGATTTTTCGGCGGTGGCATTCCGGCGGGTTTCATATTTTCGTGGCCATACTTGTAGAAACCGCGCATCAATGAAATCGCCCGATCCACGACCTCCTCATGCTTCACAAGCTCTACCGGATCAACACCGGACCGAACTGCAATTTCTGCATAGCCATCCACACCATCGACGATGGCCTTCAGTACCCGATCTGCTCCTAAGGAATTCATAAGCCCGTGATACTACCTGCTCCCATTTCCCGCGCAACCGAAAACAATCAGCAGAGACGGTTTCCTGAACCTTTAATCTGTTGCGGATTTCCTAAGTTTTATTTATTCTGTGTTAATGAATTCTATTTTATTCCAAAACATGGAAGCCTGTTTCCCTCGCTCGGCCCGCTACCGCTCCGGAGGCACCGAGGCTTCGATTCACGAAAGTGCGGCTCCTTTTCGGCACTTCCCCTACCGAGAAAGGCATATCCAATGCCTCTGGGCAAATCCCCGACTACGGCCAGCCGAGCTGAAAACCTCCATGGGGGAGCCCATTTCAATCGAGTCTCCGGGCGACTGGAATCTTGAAGCCGGCCCCGACTTTCTTAATGCCGTGCTACTCGTCGGGAAGGAGCAGCGACGCATTTCCGGTGATCTCGAAATCCACATCCATCCCGCTGGCTGGAAACAACATGGCCATGCCGACGATCCCCGCTACACCAACGTTCGCTTCCATGTGGTCTATTTCCAAGGACCCGAAATCCCCGGCCTCGTCCAAATCCCCTTGCAGGAAACGCTTGCCGCCGACCCCCGCTTTTCATTCGAGAACATTGACATCACCGCCTATCCCTATTCCATCCCGGACGGCGATTTCCCCCTACACGGAATGCACCCCGACCAAAAAACAGACTGGCTGGAAAGCGCGGGCGAAGAACGGCTGCGTCTCAAGGCCGAACGCTTTGCCTTTGCGATGCAAAGTAAGGACCCCGACCAACTGCTTTGGGAAGAACTACTCGCTGCGCTTGGCTATAAAAACAACAAAGCCCCTTTCCGAAAGCTCGCCACCATTCTACCACTCGCACGATTGAGGATGTTTGCACAGACCCCCGGAAACGCCTACGCCCTCCTGCTGGGTCTCTCCGGTTTATTACCCGACAACCCCGACCCTGCATGGGATGATGCAACCCGGAAATTTATCCGTTCCATCTGGGATTTTTGGTGGAGACAAAGCGAAGAGCTGAAGGAGCCGAGTTTGAATCAATCCGACTGGATACTCGCGGGTATCCGCCCCGCCAACCATCCTGTGCGCCGCCTCATGGCCGCCGCGCACTATGCCTTCCAAATCCCGGAACTCGCCCGGCATGAAAAGCGGCTGGCCCAATTTCCCGTTAACCACTGGAACACCCATATGAGTTGGAAGAGCGAATGCAAATCGACAGCACTGGTCGGGACAGCGCGAGCCAATGCCATCGTCACCAACATCCTCGTGCCCTGGCGCGCTGCCACCGGCGACTCCCGGCTCGACCTGAAGAAACTACCTCCCGAACCAAGCAACAGCATTATCCGCCAGACCGCCCACACCCTTTTTGGCCCCGACCACACCTCGAAGGTCTATACATCGGCTCTCGCCCGCCAAGGTCTCATCCAGATTTTCCACGACTATTTGATTCCTCATCGGCTCGATGAGTTGAGGGAAGGAGTAGGTTTGTAATCTCGCCTTTTAGATGGAAACCATTTTGAACAGACCGTCTAAAGACGGAACTACAAACTCTTAGGCGCGAGGACAACGAAGGTCGGAAGGCCTTGTACGCCGAAGTGATCCATCACGGCCTTAATCTCGGGATCGACCGGATCCTCCGCAATGTATTTGATGAAGGTATAATTCTCCAACCGAGCCTTGACCACTTCGTCCTTGAAGGTGGTTTTATCCATGGCTTTGCAGTTCTTGCACCAGCTCGCCCAAAAGTCGATGAACACCGGTTTTCCTTCGGTCCGAGCCTGCGCCAGCGCCTCGGCCAGACCGTCGTTGGTTGAACCGTTAATAACCACGTGACCCACCACCTCGCCTTGTTCGGTGATGTTGACCGGGCGGAAGGCGCGGTAGCTTAGGTTTCCGTAGTAGAAGACAAAGAAGATGATGCCCACGCCAAACGCATATTTGACATATTCCATCCATTTTCCCGGCTTGGGGAGGAAAGAGAGTCCCGCGCCGGCAAACGGCCACGGCAAGGCCATTCCCAAGCCCAGAACAAAGGGAAGAGCCAACCCCGCCACGGCATTGGCTTCGTAGACGTTCGTCGCCAAGGCCAGCACGGCAATCACCACCGGCGCAACGCAAGCACCGGCCAAGAGCGCGGCAACGGAACCCATCGAAAATGCCACCAAAAAACTACCCTGTTTCCGCTGCCCACCACCCAGCTTGGATTGAAAGCGGGAGAAATCGATGTGAAAGACATCGAACATGGCCAACGCCAATACGATAAAGATGATGGCGATCACAAGGTTAAACCATGGATTGGATTGGATGGTTCCGAATTGCGAACCGGTCAACACAACCGCGACACCCAGCAAACCATAGGCGAATGCAATTCCAAAGCCGTACGTTGCGCCGAGGGCAAAGCCGCGCCCCTTTGAACCCGCCTGCGCACCCGCACCGATAATGGCCAGATTGATCGGGATCATCGGAAGAACGCACGGAGTCAGGTTGAGGGCCAAGCCACCCAGAAGAATAAAAATAATCGTCCATATCAGACCGGATTCCCGAACGAAAGCCACCGGATCGGTCAGGAACAAACGAAACCCGCTAATATCGCTGTCGCTTCCTCCCGTCTCCGCCCGATCAAGGAAGCGAAGGAATGACCCGGCTTTCTGATCACCGACTTCGGTTCCCAGCACCTGAAAATTCTCGAGTTCGGTTTTCCAATCCGCCAGTACAACGGCCTCGGATTCTTCAACTACGGAAACTTTTTCGGCGGATTCCAGTTCCACCACCTTGTTTTGGGGGATAAAACAGACTTCGTCGTTGCAGCCCCAGTATTGCACGTGGAAAGCACCCGCCCCGCCATCCAGCGGTTTCCATGAATAGATGGCCTTGAACGGTTGGTCGAAGACCGGCTTGGGTTTCCCGGTATTCGGATCAAGAATCGATGCCGTCTCCGGCAACTCAACCGGTTTTTGCTCATTGCCAAGTGCGTCGGTCACCTTCAGGTGATCGGCATAGAGATAGTGCTTGGCCGGAACACTGACCTCAAGGCGAACCACATCGCCATCCAGCACCGCTTTAACCCCGAACGGATCGCCCATTTGGGCAAACCCGGACACCGCAAATAAACCTAGAACAATCACCAGCGAGAAAATCTTTTTCATGGTTCGGACCCTTTCTTTGTGCTTATTTGACGCAACGACTGCATTATAGTTCACACGCAAGGCCGGAAACATACTATGGGTGAAACCGACAAACAAAGAGAAACCGCATTCAAGGTGGTTCAAATGCTACAGGGAGAAGGATTCATTGCCCTCTTTGCGGGCGGATGCGTGCGCGACCACCTGTTGGGTCGCACCCCTAAGGATTACGATGTTGCCACTGATGCCTTCCCCGAAGAAGTCGAAGCCCTCTTTCCCAAAACCATTCCGATCGGAAAGGCCTTCGGCGTCATTGCCGTCGTTGAAGACAAGGAGACCGTCGAGGTGGCCACCTTCCGCGAAGAAGTCGGAACGCTTGATGGCCGTCACCCTGAAACCATCCTATTCAGTGCCGCCAAGGAGGATGCCCTGCGGCGTGACTTCACCATTAACGGCATGTTCTACGACCCTATTGCTGACCAGCTCCACGACTATGTCCACGGTCAACGCGACCTCAAGAAAAAGATCATCACCGCCATCGGCGATCCCATCGAACGATTTATGGAGGACCACCTGCGCATGCTGCGCGCCGTGCGCTTTGCACATAATCTTGATTTTGCACTCGACCCCAAAACCGAGGAGGCCATCCACTCCATGGCGCACCTCATCACCAAGATCAGCGCCGAGCGTATCGAGGCCGAGTTCACCCGCACCCTCACCGAAAGTTCCAAGCCCGGCGATGCGCTTAAACATCTTCACCGGCTCGGCCTGCTCGAGCACATCCTCCCCGAAATCATTCCCATGATCGGGCAGGAGCAACCTCCCCAGTTCCACCCCGAAGGCGATGTCTTCGAACATACGGTCCTGATGCTGAACCTGATGAATGGGCAGGCTGGAAAACCCGCCCCACGGGGAGATGTGGAGCAGGCTTTCCAGCCTGCTCACCCGGAGGACGAGCTCGTCACCAACCCCTTCCGCCCCGTGGAACCCTCCGAATCCCTTCACACCACCCGTCGGCGTCTTCCCCACTGGCATCAAGATTCACGTATCTACTTCGTCACCTTTCGACTGGCCGACTCCATCGCCAAAACCAAGCTGAATCAATGGAAAGAGGAGCTCGATATCTGGCGAAATAACCAGCCCAGCCCAGATGCGGAGCAAATCCTTGGTGAACAAGCTCGCCGCTATCGGGATAAACAACAGGAGTGGCTCGACCAAGGACACGGTTCCTGTGTTTTAAAAAACCCCGTGCTTTCAGAAATCATCGAACAAGCCATGCTCCACTTCGATGGCCAACGCTATCAACTGGGCACCTACGTCATCATGCCCAACCACGTGCATGTGGTGATCGAGCCTGCCCAAGGCCACTCCCTCTCCAGCATTACGCAGTCGTGGAAAGGATTTTCCGCCCATGAAATCAATAAGGTGCTTGGCGCAAAGGGACCGCTCTGGAAGGACGAGTCGTTCGACCATATTATTCGCCGCGAATCTTCCTATTTAAAGTTTCAGGACTATATCCGCGAAAACCCTGCAAAAGCACGACTGGCCGCACCTAGTTTTCGACTGGGTGCGGGAACTTTGCGGGTGGTCTTTTCGACTGATGGGCAGGCTGGAAAGCCTGCCCCACTAGGGGATGTGGAGCAGGCTTTCCAGCCTGCTCACCCAGAACACAAGCCAACCTACACCCCGCGCGAACTGGCCTACACGGTGCTGCTTCACGATGTGGGAAAACCGCCAACGGCAAGCGTTGGCCCCGGAACGGACGGCGATTTGCGTATCCGTTTCGATGGACACGCCACCGTTAGTGCAGAGATGGCGGAAACGATCCTGACCCAACTCAAGTTTCCGAACAAAGAGAAACAGCACATCGTCGCGGCCATCCGCGGACACATGCGCTTTATGGATGTGCAGAAAATGCGAACCTCCACCCTTCGTAAAATGATCGGCGCGGAAACCTTCGACCTTGAAATGGCGCTGCACCGCATCGACTGCCTTGGCTCACACGCGATGCTCGACAACTATGATTTTGTGCATGGCTACATGGAAAAGATGGCCAACGAACCGATCCTTCCCGATCCGTGGCTGTGCGGGCATGACCTGATTGACATGGGCATTAAAGAAGGCCGACTCATTGGGGAAATCCTAAAAGAAGCCTACGATGGACAGATGGAGGATCGCTTCGCCAACCGCGACGAACTACTCGATTGGGTGCGTGCATCCTACCCTTCCGACTGAGGACGAATATCGGACGGTTTGCGCACCTTGAGCTGCTTCCGTCCTTTATAGAAACCGAGGGTTCCCCTGACTTCCAAGAGGGCGCCAGCCGTCACCTCTTGTTCTGGAACAAACCAATGGACAATCTCCAGCGAACCGTTGGAGGTGGTCAGGATTATTTTTCGAGGCGCCCTTGAATCTAACGGTGGAAGCCATACTTCGGAGACCTGTCCGTAAACAACAATGGACGGCGCGGCTTTCTGAACCACCATCTGTCCGGCCTTGCGAACACGCATGCGTAGCTGGTTGCCTGTCCCCACGTTCAGGCGGCCTGTCGCACTAATGTGGCAACCGGCTTGAGGAAGTTTTCCCTCGGGGGCGTGAGTGAGAAATACGGGTAGCGAGCCGGTTTCATCGGCAATCAGATAGAGCACCGCACCGCCGCGCAACATACGGGCATCGGATTTGAGCACACCCTGCACCCTCACCTTGGAAAAGTTCATGGTGGGTTTTATTTCGCCAATGCTGACCTGCGGAACTTCGCGGTGAATCCGATGGAGATTGAACAGGAATAATACAAGAAGAACAGCACCCCATAGACCTCGCCGGAGGATTCGGGATGCCATGCGCTTTTTGATTAGAACGCCCCGAACAGCACGCTACCGAAGGAGGTGATCGGCGAGGCCTCGCGAAGATCGTCGACGGCGGCGCGGACGTCTTCAACCAGCAGGGTGGTTTCGTCGTAGAGCTTGGCATCGCGCACGAGCCGACCAAGCGTACCTTCGCCCTTGTTGATGCTTTCGGAAATACTGCGGGCGGAAGCCAGCGTGGCCTGCAAATCCTGGAAGGCCATCTCGTCGCCCGACATCAACTGACCGAGGGTTCCCTTGCCGTCGGCCAAGTTCTGACTGATAGTTCGAATATTGGCCATCAGCGCCTTGCCGTCCTCATACATTTGCCCGTCATCCTTGGCCAGCAGTTTTCCCAACGAGCTTTCACCCCCCGCGATCCGAGCCATGACCTGTTTTAAATCCTCGCTGACCTCGGCAATATTATCATGAATGGTTTCGTCTTTGAGCAACTTTCCCAGCGTTCCTTCTCCGGCGTTGACGGCATCGATCATCGCTTGGAATTCGCCAATCGCGAGGCCCAGTTCCTCGATCATATCCACGGGTTTTGACCCGAGAATGGTCATATTATCACTCAGGTCCGGTGCCTCCGTGGGGCCTTCGTATATTTTTAGATGCTTGCCCCCGAGCATGGAGGCATCGACGACATCGATTTTATACCCCTTCCGCAGCTGGAGCGGAACATCCAGCGAAGCGTAGACGCGCACATGACCCTCTTGTAGATCCATCTGCTTGACGCGGCCCACATTCATGCCACGCAGATAGACGTTGTCGCCTTCGCGCAGCCCGCTGATCTCGGAGAAGACAAACTCATAGGCGTAGGTTTTTTTCCAAAGCTTTTCCTGGCTGAGGATGATCGTGAAGATTCCCAGCGCAATCAGCACAGTAAACATGAACAGCCCGACTAAAATTTCGATAGAGACTTCACGCCTGTATTTATTCATGGATCATCCCGGTTTCCCATTGTCCTTTTTTCGTAATGTACTGCGATTCCAAAAAGCTCTGTACGGTGGGGTCTTTCGACCGGATAAACGCTGCAGGGGTTGCGTTCTCCACGATCTTCCCCCCGTGCAACATCATGATACGCGAACCAATCGCCAAGGCACTATGCAGATCGTGGGTCACTACCACGCTCGTTATACCGAGTTCTCTGCGCATATCCACAATTAAATGGTCAATGCGCCGGGAGGTGACGGGATCGAGGCCGGAGGTGGGTTCGTCGTACAGCACGATCTGCGGATCCATCACAATGGCCCGGGCCAACCCGGCGCGCTTCTGCATACCGCCGGAGAGGTCGGCTGGAAATTGGTCGGCCGCATCGGAAAGGTTGAGCAGACGCAACTTCTCAGCAACGAGCGTATCGATTTCCTGCTCGCTCATTTTTGTGTGTTCCCGTAGCGGAAGGGCCACGTTGTCCTTGACCGACATCCATTGAAGCAGTGCCGCGCTTTGGAAGAGCACACCGAACTTGGAACGGATGGTTTGCAGTGCACCCCGGCTAAGGTGGTTGATGGGTTCGCCATCGATCAGTACGCTGCCGGCATCCGGTTGCATCAGGCGGATCATGTGCTTGAGCGTCACGCTCTTGCCCGCGCCGGAGAGGCCGACAATCACAAAGGTTTCGCCCTCCCCCACCTCGAAGCTAATGTTATCGAGTACGGTTTTTCCAGACAGCACCTTGGTAATGTTTTCGAAACGAATCATACGTAGAAGAGCCTCGTAATTATATAGCCCAGTACCAGAATAACGAGGAACGAAATAATGACAGAGCGGCGGGTGGCCCGGCCGACACCCACCGCGCCATCGCGCGTCATGAAGCCTTGGTGGCACGCCACGCCCGTGATGACGATTCCAAATATAAAGGCTTTGAACAAACCGACGTAGAGGTCCTTGTTGGTGGAAAACTGCGTGGCGTTGTCCATATAGGCCTGCATAGAAACACCAAGCTGGGTGGAACCCACCACGGCGCCGCCCAGGATGCCGAGGATGTTGGTGTAGACGGTCAGAATGGGCATCATGACCGTTAAGGCCACCAAACGCGGCATAACGAGAAAGCGGTTGGGGTTGATGCTCATCACCTCGAGTGCGGCAATTTCTTCGGAGACCGTCATGGTGCCGATCTGCGCGGCAATGGCGGAACCGACACTTGCGGCAATGATCAGCCCAGTCATGAAAGGACCCATTTCGCGAATCATCGAAACGGCAACGGCGGAGCCAATGTAGACCTCCTGTCCGTAGCGGCGAAGCTCGAGGCCGGTTTGGAGCGCGAGGATCATTCCGGTGAACAGTGCCACGACGGTAATCACAGCCAGACTCTTAATCCCGGTGATGAACATTTGCGTGGCGGTTTCAGAACGGCTACGTTTCGAAAACACGAAGCGGGTAAAATAGGCGGCCTCCAGCAACATGAACATGCCATGCCCGGTATCGTGCATCAGTTGCAAGACCTGACTGCCAAGACGCCGGACCGAACGGGCGGGGGGGCGTATGGAATCTATGATGAAATGGCTTATGGTTGCTCCTCATCGTTGCCGAATCCCATAAACAGAAAGCGGTATCGGCGACTATTCTCCATCTTTTTATAACCGATGAACCCTTTGAGCAAGCTCCATTCAAACTGCTCGGCACTCTTCGTTTGACGATAGAGTCCCCACAAAACATGGTGTCCCACCTCGCCCTCCGTATTGACCCGACGGTAGAGTGTCCACCACGGTGCCCAGTTGCGCTCGATGCCCGGCGTGTTGCGCAGCGGCCAAAGTTCCAAGGTTCGGAACCGACTGTTTCCATCCTTGCGCTCCCAGCTCATCAGCGGCCAGATTTTCCAATAGCGGGATGGGACATCACCGACCTCATGCAGAGCGCTTTTCTTGGTGACGACATCCGTTTGGTAGGAGAAAAACGGGACGAGCAAGCGGCGGTGCTGGATGTGGCGGGCATACTCGGTCTGGTTGTTCCAAATAAAGGGCCAAAGGAAATACTGCTTGGTCAGCGTACCGAGGTGTTTCTTGCCGTAAAGCGGCCAAACGATGCGCTTGTACATTTCGCCGTCTGCCATCTGAATGAACGGCCATGGTGCGTGGACAATCCACTGCTCCTCGCTGGTCATGTAGCGGAAGAGCGGAGCGATAAGCCAATAGTTATCCGCCCGCTCCGTTTTGATGTGTCCATAGACGGGAACCAGGATAAAACCACCGCCGGGATTACGCTCGTTGGTATATTTAACAGAGGTATAGATGGGCCAGAGGACAAACTTCTTGTTGTATTCGCCGAAGACGCTCGACGTTCCGTAAAGCGGCCAAACCCGGAAACGCGCCACCTTCTCCCCCGAAGACTTTGACCCGATCGGCCACAGTACGGTGGTCGTCTTGACATCGTTCACGCTCGACGTTCCATAGAAGGGAAACAGCACAAACATCATTTTATCGCGTCCCATGAACTCATGAATGGTTCCGCCTAAGGGGAAGATCGCAAAATAACCTTCGCCGTTGGCATCCACCCCCTGAAAATAAAATGGGATCACCCAATTGCGATGGCGGTCATCGTCCGGCGAAAAATCCTGCGAGTAACCAAAGAAGAGGAAGCGGCTGTACTGTTCTTCCTTAAACCCCTTCCTTGTGTAGAGTGGCCAAAGATAATCCTTTTGCCAGCGTTCCGTGGCTGGATCTTCGACGTGCGAGTAGAACGGCCGCACCGCCAAAAACTCCATCCCGTTGGTTTCCGACACGCCTTCATAGATCGGATCCCAATCGAATTCGGCCTCAACGGTCACCCCGCAGAGCACCCACAAAATTACCAACACCTGCCTCATTCATACCTCAAGGCATCGACAGGCTCCATCTTGGCGGCGCGCCATGCGGGGAGGATGCCGGCGAGCGTGCTGAAAACCATCACGATAAGACATACCGACAGCACATCGCCAAAGGTGGTACGGGCCGGCATTTGGCTGAAGGCATAAAACTCCGCCGACATTAAATCCGGATTAAACCGCCGCAAAAATCCAAGCAGGGCATCGAGGTTGGCCGTGATCCACATGCCCAGTGCAATGCCGAAAATACAACCAAACAACCCTTGCACCGAACCAAGCAGAAAGAAAATCCCAACTACTTTTCCGGATGAAAACCCGAGGGCCTTGAGCAGACCAATCTCGTGGGTCTTCTGAATGCAGAGGGTGATCAACGTATTGGTCACGCTCATGGTGGCCACCAGTGAAATCCCGCACAACAGGATAAACATCATATCCTTCTCCGTCCTCAAGGTGCCCAGCATCGTTTGGTGGATCTCCATCCAGGTTTGCGTATGGAGGTGCCGAAACCACCGCAGTCCGGCGCGCTCGCTGGCGGCAACGTCCAACTTAGCCATTATTTTCCTACTGGTCTCCCCGGCTTGGAAGGGATCGTCGGTAATGATCCGCAAACTATGTACACCCTTCTCCATAGCAAAAACATCGCGCGCGGTGGGGAGCGAGGAAAACATGAATTGCGAATCGATTTCATACATATCGACCGAAAATATTCCGGAGACAGTCAGTTCGGCAGGCAGGCGCAGTTCGTCCTCGCCTACGAAACACTGCGGCGAATAGACCGTCAGGCGATCCCCCACCCAAACGCCTAGATTCATCGCCAGCCGATTTCCCACCACCACGGTTTCATCGTCCAGCGGCAAGGTTCCAGCCACCAGAAACGACTCCACATCCGAGATGTTCTTTTCAAGTTCCGGCTCGATTCCTCGCAACATGGCCGTAACCGCTTGACCATAGCGGGTCATCATCACAAAACCCTCCACCGCTGGGGCGGCAGCCTTGACCTCGGGAATCTCGTCGAGCACCTTCAGCACCGGTTCGGGTGCAAAAACGGACGGCCCGCGTATACCGATCTGGATGTGCGAGTCGAGCTTGATCATGTGCTCCTTGTGCACATCATCAAAGCCGGTCATCACCGATAGCACCACGATCAACACGGCAACGCCCAACGAAATTCCCAGCGCCGTCAACACCGTAATAACCGATACCATCGACCGCTTGGGCTTCAGATATTTAAACGCCAGAAATAATGAAAAGGGCACCTTCATGGATACTCCAATGTAAATGAGTCAACAAGTTTGTCAGACTCGCCCCAGAAAGCAACGTTTTCCACCGAATTCACATTCGCGCCAAATAACCAGCCCCATCATCCGCATGACCTGCTTGAGTTCCTTCTGCGGAGTCTACAACAGACGACCTTTCAACTTTCGGGGAGCCTGTCGGCAGTCCAAAACAGCCCACACCTCAATAATCCCTGCTTTCACCCGATAAAAAATGGCAAAGGGAAAACGGCGAGCCAAAAGCCGATGATACCCAAAATGGATTTCGTGGGAGCTTGCAAAAAGCAGTAATGAGTCGATATCGGCATAAAGTGAATCGAGGAAATAATCTCCCAGCCCCGGAGACTGCATTTCGTAGAAACTGTATCCATCCAGCAGATCCAACTCTGCATCGTGGAGTATCCTGATTTTCATCGGGTCTGCTCGCGAATGCGCTGTTTTGCATCCAACCAATCACTGAAATGGGTCAACCCTTTGGCTAACCGCTCTTCCCGGGCTTTGAGTT
>JAUXGY010000173.1 GCA_030621805.1 Kiritimatiellales bacterium
CCCGGCGAGCCAATCCTTGGGAGTTTCGAGTCGGTTTCCGTTAGCCTCGTAGATGGAGCTTCCAGCTCCGTTGGGAAGAAAAAGCAAACGCCAAATAAACCACTGCACTCATTGGGATCAGCATCGCACAGATCATCGCCAAACGGAGCTGGAAGCTCCGTCTACGCCAAGGGCCAACGTCTCAAAATCGAGACGCACTCGCGCAACCTGCCGCCGATTCACCTGCCGCTGCTCGGCGAATGCCAGCGCGAAAACTGCGCTCTCGCCGTTGCAACACTCGAAGTGCTGTCCGACATGCTCGATTTTGAACCGGAATTTAAGAAGGGTCTCGAATCAGTAGCATGGGGGGCGCGATTCGAAATACTCGACCCCAGCCCACCGACGATTCTCGACGGCGCACATAACCCCTCTGCTGCACGAGCGCTAGCCCAAACCCTAAAGGAAGCCTATCCCGGCCACCAGGTCGGGTTTATTCTCGGCTTTCTTGACGACAAGGACACGGTTGAGTTCCTGCGCGAAATCAAACCGCTCGCAACCCGGGCATGGGCCATCCCGATCGATGCCGCGCGCGGTGCCACCGCCGAACAGGTAGTCGCTCACGCAACCGTTGCCGGAATCGATGCAATTCCTGAAACTAATATCGGAGCATGGACGACCGCCCGCCAATGGGCTACTGCCGAACCGGATCGCCTTGTCTGCATCGCGGGTTCGCTCCACCTCAAGCAGATCCTACAGGAAGCGGGCTGCATCTCTCCAAAAGAATAAATCTTAACCGTTGAACATCTTCGGTGGAAAATGCGCGATGGAAAATTGAACCTTGAATAGTCACGGAACACGGCCCACTCTCCACACTCTTATGAAAACCCTTTCCTACGATTTTTTGGTGATTGGAAGCGGATCGGCCGGACTCACGGCGGCGCTGGAGCTTAGTAAGCAGGGCCGCGTGCTGGTGACCTGCAAGGAAGCAACGTCCGAATGCAATAGCTCCTATGCTCAGGGTGGTGTGGCCTGCGTGATCGACCCCAACGATTCGCTCGAGTCGCATGCCGCAGACACCCTTTCCACCGGGTGTGGATTAAGTACACCGGAGGTGGTTAAGCAGATTCTCAGAGAAGGCCCGTATCGAATCGCTGAGCTGGAGCAGATCGGGGTCGAATTTGAACGGCGCAAGGGCAAGGAAAGTGAATATGATCTTGGGCAAGAAGGCGGTCATTCCCATCGCCGCGTACTGCATGCCGGCGATATTACCGGTCAGGCCATGATGCAGGGACTGATCACCCGTGCCCGCGAAAATGAAAACATCGACTTCCTCGAATACCTGCTCGCCATCGATCTCGTCACAACCAACTGGATCGGGCACCCCGGCCCTAACCGTTGTATCGGGGCCTATTTCCTCGATAAATCGGCCAATGAGATCCTCGCCGTCCATGCCACTTGCACGGTGTTGGCCACGGGTGGAATCGGCAAGGTCTACCCCTATACTTCCAACCCAGACGTGGCCACCGGGGATGGCGTCGCCATGGCCTGGCGAGCCGGACTTCCCATCCGTAACATGGAATTCGTACAGTTCCATCCCACCTGCCTCTACCACCCACAGGCCAAATCCTTCCTGATTTCTGAGGCCGTTCGGGGCGAAGGGGCCCAACTTGTCGATGCACGAGGAAAGGCTTTCATGGAGGATTTTGATGAGCGTGGATCGCTCGCCACGCGCGATGTTACCGCCCGCGCCATCGACTATGTCATGAAAAAACAGGGCGACCCCTACGTCTATCTTGACATCATCCACCAGTCCGAAACTTTCCTTCGCGAGCGCTTTCCCAACCTTTACGAGGCCTGCCTGCGCTTCGGCATTAACATGGCGACCGACCGCATCCCTGTTGTTCCTGCCGCCCATTATTCCTGCGGCGGGGTCGTGGCCGAAGTGAACGGGACGACGGAGCTTCCCGGACTCTACGCCTGTGGCGAAGTCGCCAGTACCGGTCTCCACGGAGCCAATCGTCTGGCCAGCAACTCCCTGCTCGAAGCTCTTGTTTGCGGCCATGCTGCCGCAGTCGAAATCACCAAAGTCTGGAAGTCCCTCGAAGGCGAAATGCCCATTCCGCCGTGGAAATTTGGTAAAGCGGTAATGAGCGATGAAGCCGTGGTGGTGGAACATGACTGGAATGAAGTGCGCACCGTGATGTGGGACTATGTTGGCATTGTCCGTAGCGAGCGGAGGCTCTACCGTGCGCGCCAGCGTATTCAAAATCTGCGTGAAGAAATCAAACATTATTACGAGGCCTATCTCGTCACAGCCGACCTACTTGAATTGCGCAATATTGCCGACGTTGCCGAGCTCATCATCCGTTCCGCTGAACAGCGCAAGGAGAGCCGTGGCCTGCACTACATGGCCGACTATCCCGAAACATCGGAGAAGGCCGTCGATACGATCGTCCACGACAAGCCCGGCGGCGTGTTAACTTAAGGTGCTCTACGCATCCGGTGTTTCGGGCGATACATTAAATCCTTTTCCAAAAAAAGCCTGAATCGCGAAGATCCAAACCGAAATCAATCCCCAGCCGAGGCCAAGCACCACGCCGGCGTCGACAATCCCCCGCCACGGTTGCGTCAAGGTCCTCACCCAGACAATCAACCCAACAATCATGAGTGTCAGGCAATAGGAGACCATCTTACGCTTGCGCGTGGCGTGGAAGAAGCCCATGCAAAAGAGTGGGGCGAACAGGATGCGAAAAAAGGTGGGGTTCTGTTTAAGATACAATGCGCGCGCGGCCACGCGCGGAGAAAATTTGAGATGGAATCCTTTATAGCCTTCGGCATAACCCATGAAAACCAGACTTGCAGCCAGTGCAAGCCAGTGAATCCAGCCAAAGTCCATACCACATAGTTCCTGCGCGTAGGGATAGAGGCGATAGAGCGCACTGCCAAACAGCAGGCTCAGCCCGAGTATTCCCCAAATTGCACCGATTCGTCCACTCATCAAATTCTCCTTAAAACAGATTATCCTAGATCAATCTGCTGTCGAATCAAGTCGCTCCCCGTATTTTCACGAACCCAGCTCAGTAGTTCGGTCGCTCGGGGATCGTTCATCTTCTTCAGAATCACCACCGCATTCTTGCGAAGTTGCGTCACCCCGGCATAGGAGACGGCATTGCCTTTGATGACTTTACGCAACTGACCCGCCGAGGTTTTGAGTAGCCATTCAAGATCGACAGGAATGCGCGTCTCAATTTTATCGCGCGGTGGGCAGACGGTGGTGCAGTCGTCACAACCAAAGAGCCAATCCCCAATCATTCCCTCCTCTTCATGGGAAAGAATACTACGCTTTTCGATGGTGAGGTAGCTAATACACTTGCGTGCATCGATGGGCTTCCCGAATCGAATGGCATCCGTTGGGCACTGCTTGATGCAGGCGAGGCAATCGTTGCACGCAAACGGCATCTTGGGTTCACGGATCACTTCCGGAAGCTCGACATCCACAAAAAGGCAACCGATGAAGACCCGCACGTTAGTACGGTCGGGCAAACGCAGCAGGTCGTTACCGCCCACGATGCCCAGCCCGCCGACCGTTGCAAACAATCGTTCGTAGACCGCCTTTGTATCCACCGCTGCCTCGAACTGAACGCCCTCTCCTAGCCATTCCGCAAGCTGCGACAGCATCGCCTGCCCGGTATGGTGATAGTCGACCTCCTTCGCATAGGCCGAGATGTAGCCAAGCAGCGCATCTTGCGCGGGCGCGGGAAACGGGTGCGTCGCCGCCGGATCGCCCCACCGGTTCGTGAAGCAAAACACAACCACCGATTTCGCAAACGGGAAGGTTTTCCACGGATCGGCCTTATCGGAAAACATGCGTTCAAGATAATCCATCTCACCGTGCAGCCCTGCCTCTAACCAACCCGCCACCCGCGTATTGTTTGCTTCAATCTGCGACCTTAATGCCGGGCTATCCATCCGAACACACGCCGCCGAATGCGCCCCAATCCGCTGCGCGGCCTCCGCAAGTCCTTGCTTAAAGTTTTCTATATTCATTTTGCCTCGCCGGTATAAAAGCGGTAGCAAATGTAACTGACATGGCCAATGGATTGAAGATCATATTCGTATTCGTGGATGGGCTTGGAATCGGTGACAACAACCCCGAAACCAACCCCTTGCGTGATGCACGGTTTCCCAACCTTGCAAAATTGCTCGCCAACGCCATCCCGATCGATGCCTGCCTCGGGGTCGATGGCCTGCCGCAGAGTGCCACGGGACAGGCCACGCTACTCACCGGAACCAATGCCGCGAAGGAAATGGGACGGCATATCGAGGGATTCCCTCCGGCCTCGCTCAAGAAGCTGATCGAGAAGGAAAACCTGTTCTTCAAACTTCGGAAGCTTAGTAAGCGCTGCACCTTTGCCAACTCCTATTGGATCGACGACCCGCACACCATTCCGCAGCGCCGCCAGTCCGTCACCACCGTCATGGCACTAACCGCGCTCGGCGGCGTCCGGGGTAAGAAGGAGCTGCTTGCGGGAAAAGCCGTCAACCACGACATTACCCGATGGACGATGCACACGCGCGGATACAACGGCCCGCTGGTTTCCCCGGAAGAAGCCGCCGACCATCTGCTCAATATTGGAGAGGAGAACGACTTTACGCTGTTTGAATATTTCCTGACCGACCGCGCCGGGCATTCGCGCAATCGCGATCTGGTGTTTCAAACCCTGGAAACGCTGGAGCGTTTCTTGCCTAAGGTGGCCACCTTCGCGGAGCAGCCCAACCACCTGTTCTTGCTTTGTAGCGACCACGGCAATATCGAGGATCTCTCTGTTTTTACCCATACCAAAAACCCTGTCCCGCTCATCGCCCTCGGCGATCGATCCGAAAACTTCCAGTCCCTGCAAACTCTCGCCGACGTGACCCCCGCAATTCTGGATTGTTTTGCAGGAGAGCAAAACGTATAGTCGCATACATGACTAAAGAGACTTTTAAGCGTCCGG
>JAUXGY010000055.1 GCA_030621805.1 Kiritimatiellales bacterium
TTGGCCATAATCTCTGAATTCCCACCGCTCGCCAACATCCAGAATGCCGCTTTCCTCGAAGGAGTGTCCACCGCCGAACCACCAGTTTTCAACGTCTTTCGATTCAGCCTGAAGAGCCATGATGGAGCGGGACTTTTGGCGGATGGCATCTGCTCGGAAGATCTCCGCGTTGTTAATCTTTCGTCCGGCCGTGGCGGAGGTGTTTGTGAGTCCAAATGCCTGCATGTTGTAGTTCAGGTAGCCTTCGTTGAGCAGGCTGATACGGCCGTTGGCCACGAGGGCTTCGCCGGGGCCTAATCCAGGAGGAGGGGCGTCGTAGTCCATGGAGTTGAGGACGCCCGCGCCGTTATAGGCCGCACCAAGGGTCCACCCTTCCATTTCGGGGGAAACATAGTTGAGTAAGATGCCCAACGAGGAGGAATGGGCGTTGAGTCCGTTGTCATAGTCACGGTACATACTGACGGACTGGATGTGGCCTGAAAAAGTTCCGTAGCCCTTTTTGTTAAAGGCTTCCAGTGTGCTTTCTTCGGCGGCGGCGAACGAGGCAACCAGAGTGGTTGCCAGAATGATGGCCATTTTTTGTTTCGTATTCATAGGTGTATCCCCTTTGTTGTTATTTCTTTCCTAAGCACCGTTCCAGATGATCTTCCGGCAGCTTCTTGGTAAGTAGCGTAACAGCGACCGTCACCACTATGGCAATCGGTAGCCCAATGATAAGTGGATCAACGAACGCCCATACCATCGGTCCCGCCTTGGCAAACACTTCTTTTCCATCGACCAAGTGAATGGCTAACGATCGCGTTCCGAAAAGTTTTTCGCAGAGGGTCAGGGCGGTGGAGGCCTTTTCCTGCACGAACGTGATCCAGAACAGGCTGGAGAGCGCGCCCGAAAGCATGCCGGCAATGGCGGCGGCTTTGGTGATGGTTCGGCTCCAGAGTGCGCCGACATACATTGGCAGGAAGGCGCAGGCACAGAGGCCGAAGAAGATGGCGGTGCCGCGCGCCACGATGGCGGTGCCCGTCTTGCCAAACTTGGCTTCCATCAGGTAGCTAAGGTAGACGGAAATCAGAATGCCGATGAGGACGCCGGCTCGAGTGGCGAGTACGCCGCCTCCCTTTTTTTTCCGCCCCATAGATTCCTCAACCAGGTCGCGGCCGAGCGAGGTACCCATCACATGAAACTGGCTGCTGAGCGTGCTCATGGCGGCCGAGATCAGCGTCAGCATGAAGAGGATGCTGAACCATTCGGGCATGGCGCTTTGCAGATACATCGGAATGATCGATTCCACGCTTCCTTTCGCGGCTACGATGGAAACCTTGCCGACGGTCTCCTGGAAGTGGACGTTGGAGAGGGCGCCGACGATGAAGGCCACGCCGGTCATCATCATGATGAAGATGCCGCCGATGGGAATCGCGCGGTTGAGTTCCTTGTTACTTTTGACGGTCATGTAGCGGACAGCCAGCTGCGGTTGCGCCAGCACGCCGATGCCCACGCCCATGACAATGGTACTCACGAGTACCCACCAGAGCGGTGCGCCAAACTTCGGCATGCTCGTCCAGCCTTGGTGTCCACCGGCCTGCAACTTGGCGGGAACTTGTGAGGCCAGATCGGTGAGGCTTTGGTGCGCGGCGGTCACTCCTCCCATCTTGACATAGGTCAGGATGAGCAGAGCGGTCATGCCGAAGAGCATGATCGTGCCTTGTAGCGCGTCGGTGTACATCACGCCCTTGATGCCGCCCATGATGACGTACAGGGCAATGATGATGGCAAACATGAACAGGGCGGTGTTGTAGTCCATCGCCAGCTGCGAGGAGATGTATTTAACCGCTCCGGTCAACACCGCAGAGGCATAGAGAGGAATGAACAGAAAAATAATCAATGCTGCCGTGCCTTGGATGAAACGCGACTGGAATCGTCGGCCGAGCAACTCAGGGAAGGTATGCGCATCAAGGCGCAGTCCCATTCGGCGGGTGCGCCCGCCGAACACCCAGAAGGCAATGAAGATGCCAATGAAAATATTCAGGAAGGTGAGCCAAAGCAATCCCATCCCGAACACGCCGGCCGCACCGCCGAAGCCGATGATCGCCGAGGTGCTGATGAAGGTGGCACCGTACGACATCGCCATGACGTAGGGGTGGACTTTGCGGCCGCCCAGCATGTAGTCGGTGGCCGACTTGGTGGATTTGTAGCCCCGGAAACCGAGGTACCCGATGACGCATAGATATGCAACGACAATGATAATCATCCAAATAGACATAGTATTCTCCCTTTTGGATTTTTGAATTTGGATTTTAGATTTTTCAGTCTCTGGCGGAGTTTCTTTTAAAAGGCCAACGCCGCTTGAGTTCCAAAAATCAAAAATCGCCAATCAAAAATCGAAATTCCCTAAAGTTCCTCTTCAACACGGTCTTCTTCCTCGGCCCATTGTCTGATCTCTTCTTCAGACTCGGACTCCGGATCGTCTTGATTCCATTTGATGATTCCCCAAACCAGACATAGCAGTGCGCTGATGATGCAGAGAATAAAGGCAGTAACTACCCATGGGTCTTCTATACCTAGCATTGTGTCCCCCTAATGTTTCTGTAGATCGACATGTAGCAGACGCTAGCAATTATTAATGCATACTGGCAACTCGCAGTTTTAATTAATTTTAGTTCTTATTAATTAATACATGATCATGTTTATCATGTTATATAATGGAGGAGGGTTTTGTCGTTTATTTAGAAAAGGGGATTTGTCCGCATCTGAGTGCATGATACGCTTCGTCGTTTAAATTATTTGGAGAATAGCAAATGAAGGCAAAGGATTGGATTTCGGACTTGCGGGTCTATGAACCGGGCAAACCGATTGAAGAAGTGGCACGCGAGCTGGGGTTCGATGATGTTGCAGAAATCGTCAAGGTGGCTTCGAATGAAAACGAGCTCGGGCCGTCGCCCATGGCGATTGATGCGATGCGGGAATGTGTTTCTGAAATGCACCGTTATCCAGATGGAGGGGCCTTCTATCTCAAGCGTAAGTTGGCCGAAAAACTTGCCATTGATTCCAAAAACCTGTTGTTCGGTTGCGGTAGTAATGAGCTGATCGTGTTTCTCTGCCACGTATTTCTGAGGAAGGGAACTAATCTGATTATGGGGGCCGAAGCGTTTGCGGTCTATTTTCTCGCGGCGGCCTTGTATGAAAGCGAAACGATTCGTGTCCCCATGCCGGAGCACACGCATGACCTCGATGCCATGCTCGCCGCAATCACTCCCGAAACACGCATTATAGCCATCTGCAATCCAAACAACCCGACCGGAACCATGGTTTCGCAGGAAACGATCGACCGTTTTATTGAAAAACTGCCCGACGATGTCATTGCCGTTTTTGACGAAGCCTATTTTGAGGTCATGCCCGAAAAGATGAAACCTGACGTGCTCAAGCATATCCGTGCCGGTAAGGAAAACATCATTGTACTGCGCACCTTCTCCAAGGGCTACGGGCTGGCCGGGTTGCGCATCGGCTATGCCATTGCGCACCCCGAACTCATCCAGTTGCTCAACAAAGTGCGCCAGCCTTTCAACGTTAATGCCATGGCGCAAGCCGCCGCCATGGCCGCGCTCGACGACTCGACGCATCTTGCCGAAACCCGGAAAATGGTGAGTCAGGGTTTGGAATTCTTTGAGCGCGAACTCCCGAAGATAGGGGTTGAGACGGTGCCGTCCGGCGCAAACTTTATTCTGGCCAAGACCGGTCGGGGCCGCGAGGTTTTCGAGCAATTGAAGAAGCTCAAAGTGATCGTTCGACCTATGGATCCGTATGGCTTGTCGGATCATATTCGTATCACAATTGGAACCTCCGAACAAAATCAGCACGTATTGGAAGGGCTTAAAAGAGCGATGACGAAATAGAACTTCAAGTTTTCTGTTTTCATCCCTTGACTCGTTTTTTGGAATGGGTACTATGTGCGCTCCTTAGAAGGAAAAGGGCGCTTAGCTCAGTTGGCTAGAGCATCTCGTTTACACCGAGAGGGTCGAAGGTTCGAGTCCTTTAGTGCCCACCATTTTAAAGGGCTTATCGTAACGGATAAGCCCTTTTTTTTATTCCGGAAACGGGTTGCCGCCATCTCCATGCCATTATACTCTATCCGTCCTAAAATTGTGGGGATCATTTTTGTTTAATTTGGAGGGATTAATATGGAAAACGGAATGCCAGATACAACGGTGAGTGTCTCAATTGAACCTGCGGGTCCATCGAGATCCGAACGTCAGTGGGCCATGGGTTGCCATTTGATTGCCTTATGCGGAATCGTGCTTCCTATTCCTGCCGCCAACCTGATCGGTCCATTGATTCTTTGGTTGGTTAAGCGCGAGGATGGAGCTTTTATCGACGAACAGGGCAAGGAGTCGCTGAACTTCCAGATCAGCCTTTTTATCTATGCGATGGGTTGCTTGTTACTCACCGTGATTGGTATTGGATTCCTGTTACTGTTTGCTCTGGCTCTTTTTGGTTTTGTTTTCGTGATCATTGCCTCCATTAAGGCCAATGAAGGAACGTCGTTTCGCTATCCCATATGCATCCGTTTTATCAAGTAGGTTTAATTGAAAAAGGAAATTCATGAGCGCTAAGATTATTGATGGAAAACAGATTGCGGCAGATATCCGCGACGAGCTTACGGCGGAGGTTTCTGCGCTGAAGGAGCGGGGGATTGTTCCGGGACTGGGTGTGATTTTGGTCGGAGCCGACCCGGCATCGCAGTCGTATGTGACGGCGAAGGAACGGGCTTGCGAGAAGATCGGGATCTATTCCGATGACAACCGCCTGCCAGCGGAGACCACGCAGGAGGAGCTGCTGACGCTTGTGGCGAAAATGAATGAGGACCCAAAGATTAATGGCATTCTCGTGCAGCTTCCGCTCCCAAAGCACATCGACGAGGCGGCTGTGCTGCTGGCGATCGACCCGGATAAGGACGTGGATGGCTTCCATCCCATGAGCGTAGGCAAGATGATGATTGGCGAGGAGACCTTCCTGCCTTGTACACCGAACGGGATTATACAGCTGCTGGTTCGTAGCGGAGTGGAAACCTCTGGTGCACACGTGGTGGTGGTGGGTCGCAGTAACATTGTAGGCAAGCCGGTGGCCAATATGTTGCTCCAAAAGAAGGAGGGTGCGAATGCCACCGTTACGCTTTGCCACACCCGCACGAAGGATGTGGGGCATTTTACCCGCCAAGCGGATATCATTATCGCTGCGTCGGGATGGCCGAATACGGTTACGGCGGATATGGTGAAGGAGGGTGCCGTGGTGATCGACGTTGGCGTCAACCGCGTCGAGGATGCTTCGCGCGAGCGTGGCTATCGATTGGTCGGCGACGTGGATTTCGAGGCAATCAAGGAAAAGGCTTCAATGATTACGCCGGTTCCGGGTGGGGTTGGCCCCATGACGATCACGATGTTGCTCTATAATACCGTGGTCTCGGCCAAACGTGCAAATGGAGTTGACTGAACCCACCTTGGGCTGAATAGTTAGGACGAATAAGGAGATAATTATGATTTCGGAAAAAATGCAGGAAGCACTTAATGAGCAGGTAAATAAAGAATTCTATTCGGCCTACATGTACCTTGCGATGTCGGCCTATTGCGACACCATTGGCTTGCCCGGATTTTCAAGCTGGATGCGCTTGCAGTTCGAAGAGGAATCGTTGCATGTCACAAAAATGTTTGACTATATTCTGGATCAGGGCGGACAGATTCACCTTAAGCCCATCGAGGAACCCCCTAAGGCATACGGAACCCCCCTCGAGGTATTTGAGACCACGCTGGAACACGAGCAGTATGTCACCCGTCTGATCCATAAATTAATGGGCTTGGCGGTGGAGGAGCAGGATTATGCCACCCAGACTTTCCTTCAGTGGTATATCACTGAGCAAGTGGAGGAAGAGTCCAATGTAAATAATGTGGTTGCCCCGCTTCGGATGGTGGGCGATGACAAGGGCGGTCTAATGATGATCGACCAGCAGCTTGCACAGCGCCTTCCCCCCCTGCCTATTGCTCCAAAGTGATGTTCTTCCTATTTGTTGTTTTCATGCCTATCCGGTTGAGAAAAGGGATATCCTTGGCGGGCTGATCGGGATTGGCCTCGGGTTAGGAATCCCTGCCGCCGTTACGCACTTTTCCGGCATGCCCTCGGATGTATCGATGTGGAGCGTCGTCGGCTTCATTGATCATCTTCGGAATTATTGGGGTCGTCTTTGGTGCCTACCCGCCTGGCAGGCCGCGAATTAAAATCAGACCCTGGCTTATCAAGGCCGAATGATGGCGTTTCCGGTTCGTTAAGTTTTTCAGTAAATCTTGTTTTCTTTTGGTTTGGGCGGCACAGTATGAACTTTGTTTTGTAGTAGCTAAATAGCATAAGGGGTGAGTGCATGAAAACGTGGGTTTGGTGTTTGGGATTGGTTTTGTTTGCGGGAATGGTCGAGGCAAAACAGGAGCCTGTTTTGGAGTTGAAAGTGGGAGTGGGGTCGTGGCTTGAATCCCGCTCTGGATTGGCAGGAACCAATGAAACCTACGATGCTCTAGCCACGCTGGGCATTTCGAATGTGGCGGTTTCCGTGCGGGTGGATGACGGGAAGATCGCTGTTTTTGCAAAGGTTGGGACGGCGCTGTCGGATGCCAAAGCAACGTGGTTGAACCAAACCAACCTAATTGAGTTGGCATCGGTTTCAGAGAATGCGTTTAAATGGATTCCCTCCAAGAAAAAGAAATCTCCGGCTGAATGGATACCAACCGACAACATGCGGATCTATTTTTCCGGCAGCACGGTTTTGATTTCGGACGAGGAGCACGCTTCGTTGGCCAAGGAATTGGAGTTCGGGATGGCCGAAGAGGGGCTGCTGCAGGCTTCCATTCATCTGGCCCCTTTGCTGGAACCCTTTTTCACTGCGGCAGACGAGATCGTTGATGCCCAGGAGGAAGGGTTTGGAAAATCGATCATGGCGCACATGCTGAAGTCGTTGAAAACGACGGCCGCTTCCCTTCTAGATATGCCCGGCGTATCACTCAATATTGTGGCCTCGGGGCCGGATGTGCGGAAAATGGTACTGGCTCTGGAGTATGATCGTGCAGACATGGCCATGCGCTCCAAGGCGTTCCTCGACGACTCTGCCGATGCGTGGAAAAACCCGGAGATTTCGGAAAAACTACTGGGATTGGTTGGCCTGATCGAAACGCCCTTCTTTCAAAAAATGGATCAGGACGGGAACCAGTTGACGTTTGTCTACGAATGGCCCGCCGCCGAGGATTTCGCAATACTGGAGATCGTTGGTCAGGCAACGCTTGGAAATCTATTTAGCTTTAGCGATCCCCATGCGTTCCCTCTCAATCCGGAAGAAACCATGAGTGTACCAAACCTGGGAAATGTGGCTGAGTTTGATGCTACACAATTTGAAAAATATTTTAGGGACGCACTGTTTTTTAATAATAGCTGGAGCACGAGCGTTGATTTGGTGGTGGATTGTCTGGATATCCCAAACGTCGATCTGCTATCTGCAACCTTCACCAATGTGTGTGTGCTGGGAACCAACGGGGTGGACATCACGAATCAAAAACGATCAGGTGGGTTTGGCTATAATTCAACCAAACGGTCGGCCTCGATTTCTCTGCAAGTCGAGAAGGAGGGTCCGAAAGCCAAGACGGCCTCGTTCACGATCGAACTCAAGGTGCCTACTGCCGTTGAAAAATATACGTTAACCCAGCAAAGTCCGGTTGTGGAAAAAGAAGGGCAGGGGTGCTGCTTGATCGCCATGAGCAATTCGGTGGTTAGCCTGCGCTCAAAAGGACTTTCATTGAGAGAAGCAAAAATCTATGCGCTTAATGCGGACGGAAAGTATTTAAAACGAGGAGGCGCGTCTTGGTCCGAGTCGAACTATCGCGGCGAATACAAGGGAGCGCCCGCAACGGTTGAATTGGTTTTCCCGGTCAAGACCGAGTCCGTCACGATTGATTTCAAGGATATGGCTGTGGGGAAGGAGGACAAACTAAAAATGCCGTCAAGCCCGACGAACAACGTCGTGACGCGCTATTCCATGGAGCCCCTGAAAACCTATTCCGATCCGGACATGGAAGCGATCGCCGCCAGTGCCATTACCTATGTCACGAATGCAGGCTGGAAAAAGAATGGATACGAACTGCAATTCCCAAAGCCCATTGGGGTTGAACAAAAGCATGTTTTGATGAAATCCTATTTGACCGGTGTCGATGAGTTGATTGGCCGAGGCAAAAGCTCGGGGTTCGCTTCCTCCGGAGACCATTTCTATTGGAGCCTAAAACAAACCAACACGTTGGATTCGGCGACGGCCATTTTTGGCGAGGTTGAAGGATTGTTCTGGTCGGGGGTCGTCACCTATTCCGCGAATGTATCAACCAACCCAGTCCCGCTTATTCCCGGCCAGGATTTACCCGTAGCATCGGTGGAGCACAATGTGGTGTGGATCGAAAAAGACCCGGAGGGCAAGGTGCTGGATGTTCAGGCATTTGATGCAAGTGACCGCCGCTTGAAAAAAGATAATCGGACCGGTTGGAAGAAGAGCAGTAGCGGATATTATTTCTGGGGGATGCCGAGCCGGGCCACGGTGGTGTATGCAACATCGAAGGAAGGCGTTGTGGTTCCCTTTGAAATCGAGTTGAAAGCGGGCGGCTTGGAAGCGATCCCTGCCGCCCGCGAAAAAATACCGGCCTTCGAGGAGATGCTGGCGTTTGTGAAAGATATAAATAAGAAGAGCTGTAGCGGGAAGTCGGATCGTAGC
>JAUXGY010000309.1 GCA_030621805.1 Kiritimatiellales bacterium
GCTAGTGGACTCTTCCTGAAGGGAGACAACGTGCTGGCCGTGCATGCCAAGGTGGGATCGAAGGATGTCTTCCGTTTTCTCGACGTAGGCTTGTTCGTTGCGGGTACCCACCCGGTCGAGCCGACGGTGTACAACCCGGATGCGCCGCACGTGGTCGAGGGGCCGAACGGCTTCGAAAAATGGCTGGCCTATCAGGCCTATTGGAACGGGGTTCCAGGGGCAGGGCTTGACCGAATCTTTTTCTATGGCTCGGAGATGGTGGTGGACGGGCCGACCACGGTGACTACACCGGGGTATCATCCACCGCCTGCCCAGCCCACGTTTTCCTCTGGGTTTCCCAGCGGCAACCAAGTCTGGAGAAAGGAGTGGCTGTTTGTCGGAGGAGAATGGGTTTCGGTGAACGGGGTGTTACGACAGGCATCCGCCAAGGAACCTGCCCGCGCCTTCCTTCGCCGAAAGCCCGCCAGCAACTATCTATTCGAAACCTACATCCGCTTTCCCAAAGCGGGTGGAAATGCGGTGGGCGTGGTGGCTTGCCGCGATGGGAAACGGGAGCTGACCGTTACGGTCAACCCGGCGGGGAAGAGCTGGGGATACCGACAGGAACCGGGCGGCCGCGGTGGCCGGTTTAAATTGCCGAAGGAATTCAAATTTACGCCGGAGGCGCTGCACCGGTTACGCATCACGAAAAATGGCGGGCACTTTGAGGTTATGCTCGACCAGTTTAAACTGACGGCCGATCAGGCCATCGTTACCTCGCTGACCGGAGCCGGTGTGCCGGGGCTTTTATGCCACGCCTCCGCCGCCGAGTTCGACGGGGTGGCCTACACCATCGGCTGGGACGAGTATGACGAACGAATCACCGGCTGGGGTTCGGCGGTGGACGGCTCTCCGCCCGGCGGCGAGTGGCGCCACCGCCCGGAGTGCGGGCTCGAGCAACGAAAGCACTCGGAACCGGGTCGCGCCTTCAAGGGCGACCTGCTCGACCAATATGAATTCACCGCCAATCTGCGTACTGAAAAACTGGAGGAAGGAAAGGAACGCCTCTATGGCGTCTTTCCGGTTTTTTCCGATCGGAAAAATTATCTAAAAGCGATGATCGATACCCGCCGCCGCGAGCTGATTGTTTCCGGAGTGCGCAACGGGAAGCCCGTCGGTCCCTTTGTGCAAACGCTGAAGCGCAGCATCCCGCACCGGCACCTCTACGACAAGGCCACCTCCTACCGCGAAGTGGCCGCATGGCTCTACGCCCTGCGCTCCGAGTCCATCATTACGGGGCTCGATATCCGGTGGCTTGAAGGAAAATACGAGGTCTTGCAGCAGGAGTTTTTGGTTCCGGCCGACGAGATTCTCATCCGCTACGCCAATCTTAGGCGTGAGCGCGAACCTATTCTCTGGGAGGACCGCCGGTTCTTTTCGGCCGACGAACCCAAACCGCTTGAGCAGGAACCCGGCATCCTCAACCCCCTTGTGATCCGGGAAGAAACCGGGAATCATATCGGCTTCAGCGTGGTCGTCTCCAAGGACATCTACGCCATTTCCGATCCCAATGCCCGCGATCGCCCGTATTACTCCAGCCGTCCGCACGAAACCCTCGTGAGGGTCGAGGTGGAATCGAGCTACTTCTTTCGCTGCATCAAACTCAAGGACCGGGTCATCATCGAACTCAACGGCCAGCCGATGCTGGAGGTGGAGGGGGCCTGGCCCGACTCGCAGGTCGGCTTGCTTACCGAAGGCCAGCCCTGCTTTTTCGACGGCATCACGCTCATGCACCTGCCGGAGGAGTAGGGGAGAGGCGCTAATGAATTCAGCAATCATCTTAAGGGGGAACAATGAAGTTTTTGATAATATCCATAGTACTGATGGCATCCATCGGTTGTGAAAGCCTCGATGGAGGCACGAGGATGACACCGGAAAAGTTTTTTTTCACGAAACCGGAGCAGAAACTCGCCTCAGCTATTGCGTGGGGGCGGATTGGGACAATCGAGAAATTACTTGAGGAAGGGGTGAATATAAACTGTCTGGGAAAAGATGATATTACCCCGCTGATCTGGGCTGTAGTGAAAAAGAAAAAGAAGAGCTTTGAATATTTGTTGGAGCAGGGTGCCAACCCGAACCTTCAAGTGGTACAGGGGGAGTCTGTGATGTCATTTGCGGCTATGATGGAAGATTCGGACTATCTCAAAGCAGCATTGGAACACGGGGGGAATCCGAGCCTTGTTAATCCTGAAACGGGGGAACCCCCAATCTTTGAAGCAATATTTAATTTCAGGAAAGAGAATATTGATCTGCTGATTAAATATGAAGCCGATTTAAATTTTCAGGATAGCGTAGGTAAAACCCCGCTGGGAAGAGCTATAGATTTTAATCAGTACGACGTAGCGTATCAAATCATACAAGCGGGCGCGGATATTTGGATAACCAATAACTTTGGCAACACTGTAACGTTCAGCATCGAGCAAAATCCAGCGAGTACAGAGCATGAGTCATACAAATGGAGAGCTAAGGTCATCGAGCTATTGCGGGATCAAGGTATGGAAGTATTGCCATGGACTCCTGAAAAAGGCCCTGGACGTGTCCTGAAGAAAAAGCATCCCTCCGATTTCGAGTAAAGTCATCCCGACCAATCTGTCGGACGTCGCCGGTGTGGTCGCCACGGCCAAGGAAGTGATCGGCAGGTTGGGTAAATAACTCGCCCGGGAAACGAGAGGATTTAAACGGGCGGGCTTCCTGCGATTGGGAGTCGGCTTTTTTAAAGGGTAATGTACTCTTCCTTTACTTTGGATTTGCCCACGTCTCAAAGGCGTCGGCTCCTTGGCTGGAAACATCGCCCCGGCCGTTCTTGGTGATGAGTTTGCCTTTGGCATCGACGATCACCAGCATGGGAATTCCCCGCACCCCGAATTCTTTTGACAGGGAATCTTTATGGCTATCACCGAAAGGTAGAGCAAACCAGGGCATGTCTAACTCCTCCATATAATCGTACATGTCGCTCACACTGCGATCGGAACTGACAAATACAATCTCGAAGGGCTTGCCTTTCTTCGTCACTTTCTTATGGAACTGTACTAGTTCCGGCGTGAAGGCTCGACAGGGACCGCACCAGTGTGCGGAAAAATAGATGCCAAT
>JAUXGY010000154.1 GCA_030621805.1 Kiritimatiellales bacterium
AACGGAAATCGCTTCACGTTCAAGATCTCTTCGGGGGGTGCCCTTCAGGCGGCTAGCTCACCCAGTGCTTTTGAGCCGGGGTCGTGGTATCATCTGGTTGCTACGTATGACCAAAAGAAAGCGGCGCTTTACATTAATGGGAAACTAAGTCAGTCGATCCCTCTCTCGGGGCCGATGGTTCTGCCGGATATTCCGACGCCTTTTGTGATGGGGGCCTATAAGGACAAGGACGAGTTTTATCCAATGAAGGGCGCCATTGCGTTTGCCCGCGTCTACCCGAGACTTCTTTCAGAGGACGAGATTAAAAAACGCGGAGCTGCCAGCGACCAAAGCATCCCTTTTGCGGTGTATCCGCGCGTCACGTTTCCGGTTCAGGGAAAAGCACTGGTTCAATGGCAATCCACGCAGCCCGGCACAGGTAGGGTGGCCTATGGAACGGACAAGACGCTGGATAAAATGGCCCGTTCAACGGCATCGGGAGGCGAACATTCCGTTCTGTTGGAAGACCTTAACCCCAAAACCACATACCGCTATCGCATTGTGATGGAAACCGCGGAGGGCAAACGCCGACTCAGCGATATCCAGACGCTGGAAACCGCCATGAATTTTAGTCCGAAACAATCCGCCGTGCCGACCGATACCGATCCTTCCATCCGGGAATATGCGAATGCAGCAATCACTGCCGCGCCCGATGTGGCCGGATATATTCTCGTTCTCGGCCTGAACGATGGCTCGCTGGCGGCGGAAATTGCCGGCACGTCAAAATTCCACGTCATCGCGGCCGATACCGATGCGCAAAAAGTCAGTGCGGCACGGCAACGTTTCTATAAGGAAGGTTCTCTGGGGCACCGCATCAGCGTGCTTCATATCGAGAATTCGGCAAAAGTTCCATGGGCCTCATGCATGGCCGATGTCATCCTTACCGAAGTCGAAAAACCACCGGTGACCGCATCGGAAGTGGCGCGTCTTCAGCGCCCAAAAGAAGGTGTCGTTCTGTTGCCTAACGTGCCATCCATTAAACGCTGGGCAGGGAGCGCTTTAAACCTTAAGCCCTCTGGAAAATATCTGTTTACAAAGCGGGGCGACCTAGAGGGTTCGACGGACTGGACCCATCAGTATGGCAATTCCATGAACACGGCTTTCACGGATGAAGCACTGGGGGGAGTCGATAAAACTGACCATCTTACGCTGCAATGGATCGGTCATCCGGGGGGCGATTTCGGTGTCGACCGTAGCCCGCGTATGCCGGCACCCTTGTCGGCAGATGGTCGCCTTTTCCATCAGGGGCTGAACCGCACTATCGCCCTGAACGCCTATAACGGCGCGGTGCTCTGGTCTATGGAAATTCCGAGCCTGCGCCGTGTGAATTTGCCGCAGGATTGCTCAAACTGGACCACCGACGGAGAGCACCTTTATATCGCCATCCATGAGCGGGCCTGGGTGATTGATGCCAAAACCGGCTCACTCAAAAATACCCTGCGGCTTCCCGCACGCCAGCGGGAAGACCATGATTGGGGCTTCATCGCGCAACATGGCGATCTCCTGATTGGCAGTTCGGTCAAGAAGGCAGGGGCCTATCAGGATTTCTGGAGCAGCGCCTCATGGTATGACGGTGTTGGGGACCAAAATGCCATTGCAAAGGTTTGCAGCGATGCACTGTTTGGGTACCGCAAGTCAGATGCTCAGGGAATCTGGGCATACGAAAAAGGGCTGATCATTAATAGCACGATTACCGTGCATGATGGAAAAATCTATTTCCTGGAAAACCGTAACGCGGAACTACGAAAAAGGTTTACGGGCCGCACCCCCGATCGCCGACTTTGGCTGGACTTAAAAACCGTTTGTTTGGATGTCGCCAGCGGAAAAGTGGTCTGGGAAAAAAGTATGCTGCCTCTTAAACACCTGACCGCCGAGCAGGGCTTCGTGCAGGTTGCCTATGGACTGTATACCAAGAAAGGGTATTTAACCGTGCTTTCGGAAGGCCGGGTGTCCGATGGAAAAACCACAAAACAAGGGGACTTCCAGCTCACGCTTTATGATGGCCGGGGCGGGCAGAAGTGGCACAGCACCCTGCCATGGCGAGCAAACCATCACGGAGCACATATTGCCCATCCCGTCGCAACAGAGGATTTTATTTATATGGACCCGCACATTATCAAACTTTCCACTGGAAAAGCGGAGGGTCGTTTCGGGCCGCGTGGCGGTTGTCCGACGGTTGTTGCTTATCGAGGCGCACTGGTTTTTCGCACCATGAATGCCAATGGCAAGGGCTGGGGGCCGCTGGGCTTTTGGAGCATGGATAAAAAAGAGGTTACCCGTATTGATCGACTCCGCCCCAGCTGTTGGCTGAACTTTCTTCCCAGTCAAGGCATGTTGCTCATGCCGGAAGGCGGGGCTGGGTGCTCCTGCGGCGGCTGGATGGAAACCTCCGTCGGCTTCCTTCCTTCCCTTTCAGAAAACTAACCCTGGATTTTATGATGCGCTATTTAATATATATTCTAACGGCTCTCTCTCTCGGACTATCGAACCTGCATGCCGAAGATTGGACAACCTACCGCCACGACAACCGACGCAGCGGTGTCTCCACGGAAACGCTCTCTCTCCCTCTGCAGGAAGTCTGGAAGCATGACGGCGGAACACCCCGCCAAGCGTGGAGTGGACCTGCCAAATGGGATGCCTATTCCGGCAACGACGGATTGCAGTCGATGCGTAATTTCGATCCCTGCCACTATGTCACGGTTGCGCAAGGAACGCTGTACTATGGCTCGTCCCACGATAATGCGATACATGCTCTCGATCTCGCAAGCGGTTCGGAAAAATGGGTATTCTTTACGGAGGCTCCGGTCCGCTTCCCTCCCACCCTTTCCGAAGGGCGAGCCTTTGCGGGTTCTGACGACGGGAACATCTACGTCCTGCAAGCGGCCGACGGCAAGTTGCTTTGGAAGGATCAAGGGGCTCCCGATCAACGCCGTATTCTCAGCAACGAAAGCCTGATCTCCCTCTGGCCCGTGCGCACCGGTGTCATGGTGCATGACGGAACGGCCTACTATGCAGCATCCCTCACGCCGTGGGAGCCAAGCTGGCTCATTGGCATCAACCCGACCAACGGCAAACGCAAGTTTACGGCTGAGCACCAAGGGATCACCCTGCAGGGCGCGTTGCTTGCTGGTGAAAAAAAGGTTTTTGCGCCTCAGGGACGACTCTCTCCCCTCATCATAAATCCCAAGACGGGGGAAACTGAAGGCGGGGTTGGCCATGCGGGCGGGGTCTTCTGTATTCTGACCGAAGATGACAACCTTCTCGCCGGACCCAACAACCAGCGCGAAGCCGACAACCAGTTACGTTTGATCAATGAAGCCGGGCAACGGACGGCCACCTTCAACAACACCGCTCGTGCTGTGGTTGCGGGGAAAATCGCTTACCTGCACAGCGGCGGAAATCTGAAGGCCTTCGACCGCGCAAAGAATGCGGGTGGTGCGGCTCCCGATACCTGTTGGCTATGGAGTACCCCGCTCCCCGCTCCCCACGAAATGATCATTTCCGGGGATCTCGTTTTCCTAGGGCTGGATCAACAAATCCTCGCCGTCTCTACCAAGGATGGCAGCACCCTGTGGACGCAATCTCTTCCAGGAAAAGTGTATGGACTGGCCGTCGCCGACGGTCTCCTGATTGCCTCGACACACCTCGGAACCATCCACGTCTTCGCCCCATGAAACGAATCAAAATTTTCTGCCTCTTACTTCTGATGGTGGCTTGCGTTGGCAAAGCCTGCCAGGTTCCCGTATTCCGTTTTGCACTGGAGCGATGGGAGGCCGATCCCTTTCATCTGTATGTTCTGCACCGCGAGCCGTTGGCTCCGGATCTCGACCGGTATTTGCAGAAGATAGAAGAAGAACTGCTTCAAAAACCGGCGCCCGCCAACCTGCAAATCGAACAAATTAATATCTCTCTGGTCTCGGAAACCAGAACCTTGTCCATTCCCGGCATGGAGCAGGTGGAAAATGATCCGAGTTTCCTTTTGCAGGCGCCCGCCACATGGAATGTGAATGAGCCCATCTGGGCCGGGCCGGCCACTGTGGAGACCCTCGACCTCCTGCTCGATTCTCCTGCGCGGCAGCGTTGTGCCGAGTATTTGCTCGGCGGGGCTTCCGTGGTTTGGATCCTGATTGAGTCTGGTGATGCACCGGTTGACCACAAGGCGTTGGCTCGGCTCCAGGACGGTTTGGCGAAGGCGGAAGAAATCATCCAGCTTCCCGATGGGGTGCTGCGCCCCGACGAGGTGGGGCAGGCCATGGGCGACATTGACCTCGATGATGTTTTACGTTCACCCATTCCCCTTAAAATTGCTTTTGAGGTGATGCGTATCCGCCGCGATGATCCCAAGGAAGCCCTTTTTCTCAAGATGCTGGTAGGCCCTGCGGGATTCCCCGACACCGGTCCTTTAGTTGTGCCGGTGTTTGGCCGAGGCCGCACCATGGGCTTGCTTCCGGCGGCGCGCCTGAGCACCGCTGGAATCATCGCCGCAAGTACCTATCTGTGCGGGGCCTGTTCCTGTCAGGTGAAAAGCGGAAACCCCGGCCACGACTTGCTTTTTAAGACGCCTTGGCATGAGCACCTTCATCACGGACTCGTTGTGGTGGAGAAAGAGCTTCCGCCGTTGCCGAGTACCGGCGATTTGCTCCCCGAGCGCCCGACGGATTTCCAGTCGGATCCGACGGTGCCGACTCCCAAACGTCGCTTTTCGTTTGGAGGGTATCTTGTGGCCGGATTAATTATATTTCTCGGCCTTGGCAGTCTGATCGTGTTCAGTAAGAAAGGGGCCTAAGACATGCACCTTCTTTCCCATATTCCCCGCGAGCTGTTGCACCGTCCGGTCAATAGCTTGTTGGGTGTGCTGGCCGTGCTCGTGGCGGTGATGGCATGGATTGCTGCCATGGGGAGTATGAAACAGTTCGATGTCGATACCGCCGAGGAACTGGAGAAACTCAAAGAAAAGACCGATGTCGAAATGGCGAAGCTCGAAGACGATATTCGACGTACGATGAAGGGGCTGGGTTTTAATGTGTATATTTTCCCGAAAAATGAAGAACTCTGGGAAATCAAGCAGCGCGGGTTTGCCGAGGAAACCATGCCTGAGGAATATGCAGCGCGACTGAGCGAGAGTCGGATTCTGACGATTAATCACATTCTCCCCCAGCTGAGCCGCCGTGTTTTCTGGGAGGAGGGCAACCGTTCCATTCTGCTCGTTGGGATCAGTGGACAAGTACCGCTTTCTCACCGCGCATCCACCCAGCCCATCATGGAGCCTCTGGAGCCGGGAACCGTCTTCCTG
>JAUXGY010000353.1 GCA_030621805.1 Kiritimatiellales bacterium
CGAAAAAGTAAGCACAGAAGGTACCAGACTTCTTGATTTAGATCAACTTTTACGGGATTTAATTCCCTGTGTCCCATAATCAACATAGACGCGCTCCATATTGCGGAGTGGACAGCAGGGGTTGCAGGGACAGGTATCCGCTTGGGTTTTGCAACAGAGGGGGAGATGACCATCCGATGGTGTGGATCCTGCGCCTCCTTCGCGCAAACTATCCTTGGTTGCCGGGTTGGTATACATGTGCATAATGAGGGTTACGTTTATGTGATGTTGAAAAAGGTTCCATTATGAGAGGTGTTTTCATGGCTTGTCGCCACCGGAGTGCCGTTTTCCCCGTGTTATTGGCTCTGTGGGTGTTTGGATGCGCTGTCGGCACGGCTGAATCGGGGCGTAACCGCGAGTGGGCGGAGGCCATGCTGAACCTACGGTCCGACTACCGTGAAACCGGACTAAAGAAGAGTACCGCAAGGCGACAGATAAAAATGTCGCTCACCGGAAGGATCTTCGAGCAAATGCTGACGGACTATCCTTATCGCACGGACTGGATGTTGCAGGACAATGGCAATAATCTCGAAGCGTGGTTGGATCAAACGGGCGAGGCGGTTGTTGAGCGCGGGCTTTTTAAAAAGTTCCAAGGGTTGGAAAAACCGCAGGGCGGAACCGACGATCCCCGCTGGCTGGAGCTGTATGCCACGGCGGCAGAGCAGCGCCGGGTCCAACGACTGGAAAAACTGCGCCGTGAATTTCCAAGGGTTGTCTTTACGAAAAACCATACGATTATGCCCTCCTTCTTCGCCTACACGGAAGGGCAGTCGGATGCCCAGTCCGAGCGCCATTTTACGCCGGGCACCGCGCTTTGTATGCTGGAATGGGACGGAGCCTATACGGAAACGTCGGATCTGATCGCCGATCCGCACGGGCGCATCCGCGATCCCGAGGTTTCATTCGACGGGAAGAAAATACTCTTTTCCTGGAAAAAATCAGATCGCCTGGACGACTACCACCTGTATGAACTCGACATGGAAACCGGCCAGACTCGCCAATTGACCTTTGGGCTGGGCGTGGCCGATTTCGAGCCGTGCTATCTGCCCAGCGGTGATATTCTTTTCTCCTCTTCCCGTTGTGTGCAAACCGTGGATTGTTGGAAAACCGAAGTCAGCAATCTCTACACCTGTGGGCCGAACGGAGAATACCTGCGCCGCCTTGGATTTGACCAGGTGCATACCTTAAAACCTGCGCTGCTCGACGACGGACGGGTGATCTACACCCGGTGGGACTACAGCGACCGCGGACAGGTATTCCCGCAGGGGCTCTTCCAGATGAATCCCGACGGGACCGGCCAAACCGAGTTCTATGGAAACAATTCATGGTTTCCGACCACGCTTTCCCACGCCCGCGGAATTCCCGGAAGTTCGCGCGTCGTCGCCGTTGCCCATGGCCACCATACATGGCAAGCTGGCGAGCTGGTTTTGGTCGACGTGGCCAAGGGTCGGCAAGAGGCGGCAGGCGTCCAGCTCATCGCCCCGATCCGTGAAACCGAAGCGGTGCGGGTGGATGCCTATGGCCAGCAGGGCGACCTGTTTCAATATCCGTATCCGATTAATGAAAATGAATTTCTCGTGGCGTACTCGCCGCTGGGCGGTCGCCCGACGCGCTTCTCCATCTACTACATGGATATCGACGGCAACCGCGAACTACTGGCGGGCGACCCCTCCATATCGTGCCAACATCCGGTTCCGCTGAAGGAGCGCAAGCGTCCGGCCGCACGCCCCAATCGGGTGGACTACACGCAGGAGACCGGCACTTTTTACATGCAGGATATTTATTTCGGACCCGGCTTGAAAGGTGTTGAGCGCGGAACCATTAAAAAGCTGCGGCTGGTTGAAATCGATTTCCGCGCGGCATGGGTCGGGCAAAACAGTAGCCAGGGTCCTGCAGGAGGGGCGCTGGCGAGTACGCCGGTCGCCACCGGAAATGGAACATGGGATGTAAAGCGGATCATCGGCGATGCCGAGGTCTACCCCGATGGATCGGCCCACTTCAAAGCCCCGGCACGAACACCGCTTTATTTTCAGGCGCTGGATGAAAACAATCGGGCAGTACAGACGATGCGCAGCTGGACAACGCTTCAGCCCGGTGAAATCTTTTCCTGTATCGGCTGCCACGAGGATAAAAACTCAACGCCGTTGCAACAGTCTGCGAGCATGGCGCTGAAAGCCGGCGCTCAACCGTTGAAATCCTTCTACGGCGAGACGCGCGGGTTTAGTTTTCCGAAGGAAATTCAACCGATCCTCGATGCCAAATGCGTCGAATGCCACAAGAAGGAAGGCAAGATGGTTCTCGACCGTACCGTGGTGCTCGATAAGCACGCCAAGCGTCGGTGGTCCCAATCCTATATTAATCTTACGGACTCGACCCGGTACGGAGGAAACGGAACCTATATCGGCAAGGATGCCGGGGGGCAGTGCGTGTGGGTTTCGATACAATCCGTGCCCGAAATGATTCCTCCCTATTCGGTGGGCTCAACCGTCAGCCCGCTGATTGACCAGTTGCTTAAAGGGCATGGAAAGCTGACACGCGAGGAACTTGATAAATTTATAGCCTGGGTCGATCTCGGCGTTCCGTTCTGCGGTGACTATTACGAAGCAGGCGAATGGACAGAAGCAGAAGTAGCG
>JAUXGY010000119.1 GCA_030621805.1 Kiritimatiellales bacterium
CTTCCGGAACTTGATCGATGCGGAGTTGATGCAGTAGCGGAGGCCGGTTGGCGGGGGGCCATCGGGAAAGACGTGCCCGAGATGGGCATCGCAGGTGTTACAGATCACTTCGGTACGAGCCATGCCCGCAGAGGTGTCGCGCTTTTCGGTGATCACCTTGTCGTTGACGGGCTTGAAATAGCTCGGCCAGCCGCAGCCCGAATCAAACTTAGTATCAGAAAGGAACAGATCGGTTCCACAGCAAACACAAGAATAGATGCCGAGTTCCTTGTGGTTCCAGTATTCCCCTGTGTAGGGTCGCTCGGTGCCCGCCTGACGGGTGACGCGGTACTGCTCATCGGTCAGCAGAGCTTTCCATTCTGCTTCGGTTTTCTCGAGCGAGGCCGTCTTCTCCAGCTTCTCCGTCATGGTATTCTCCTTTTGGGCACAGGCCACCAATAGACTGATTGCGGCCGTCATTATGAAAATGGTTTTCTTCATGGTCTTTCCTCCATATTGAAGACCGTACAGTTTAGATTATGTTCAAACAAGGCACAACCCTGCTCCGCTATTTGTTTGCGTTTGGATAATGAAGAGCTACATTTCTGGCATGGGTGACTGGATTGATATTAAGAAAGACTCGAGGCATGTGGCTCGCGAACGCGCCAAGGCCAAGGAGCTCCGTAAGAGCGAGTGGTGGAAGCAACAACTTTCCAAGGAAATCTGCCACTACTGTGGGCAGACATTCGAACCCACCGAACTCACGATGGATCACATCCTGCCCGTCGTGCGTGGTGGGAAGAGTGTAAAAAGCAACTGCGTACCCTGCTGCAAAGAGTGCAACAACGAAAAAAAATACCTCACGCCCGCCGAGATGATCCTGCGCGAGCTGGAGCAGGATAACCCGGGGGATTGATTGCTGCTATTGCTTCCGGACTTTGAGCCGGTAGTAGCCTTGGCTTTCCGAGCCCGCCATGCCGTTGGTGAACGAACCTTGTGGATGGGGAATATTGGCGATGGTGGTGAAAGAAGGGGGAAGGGAGGGAGCCCACTCAACGTCGTAGGTGCGACCCTCCACGGAAGACCAAGTCAGGCTGCATCCACTAGATCCACATGCAACCGCCAAAAGGTTTAGCGACGAATCCATGTCCGTTGGGATAGTCCCCAGAAAACATTCCTCGGCATTGCTGTATCCATCCCCGTCGGTATCGACCGACGGGACGCAGTCCTCGGCTGTATCGAAATAGATTGTTTCCCAACTGTCGAGCAGGCCATCGCCATCCTTGTCACTGGCTGGGGTATAGGTTGAGAATAGCTCGCTTTCCCCCGTTGCATCGGCATAGCGGGCGATGAGTTTGGTTTCCGCCAGCCGACTGTTGAGCATGATGTCCCCGCTCCACACGCCACTGGAGAACGCTCCGCTTGTCCCGGGATCAGCGACAATATGCTGCGCCGGCGCATAGTTTACGGAGACGTTGTCGAAATAGGCCGAAAGGTCCTCGTTGTGTTCCGCTGACGTTGTAGCGATCAACTTCAGGGTATAGATTCCATTCGTTGGGGGAGTGAAGGTTCCCGCGAGAAAGAACGGATACCAATTACCACTGCTGAGACTGGAGATGCTCCCCGCATCAATCACCGTCCCGTCAACCTCGATTCGACAGGTCATGAAGCTCGTTATCGGCACTCCGCTATTCTCGAGTGCGCTGCTGACACTAATCGTATAGTCTTCTCCTCCAATCAACGAGACCTCCTGCCAAAGTCCGTCTTCGTAATCATGAGGCTCGAACTCAAACGCCCTGCCTGTACCGAAAATCGACTCGCTTTCCTCTGCTCGATGGTAGCTCCCCTCCACGTTCGGGTCGGGATTTATCGGAGACCAATTAGATTCTGGTCGTGCAAACAACGGTTGTGAAAAATCGCCATTCAGACCCGCATCCAGAACCCCATCACTCCATGCAAAAAGTTTAACGGCTTCGTTGAAGGACGTTACTCGTTGCCCCAAACTGTCGACCGCCTCGATCTGCACGGGGAACGGCACCCCCTTCTGCGGGTCGTCGATTGGACTCCATTCAAAATGGTGGGGGAGCCCGGTGTTCTCATAGATCCAAATATCATCGATGCAGATATCGCCATTCCAACCAGTTCCCATCTCGGTCCGAATCCGGACTTTCAGGTTGGTCGTCCCTGTATAAAAATTTACCGCGACCTCCCCCTTGTCCCAAGGGTCATCGTGGGCATCGTGCTGTTGCCCATCCTTAGTGGGGAATTGTGGAATCCAACTGCCGTTATCAAACACTTCCACCCACAGTTTTCCCGTGGAAGCGCCGTACATGTGGTAGCGGACCGTCATCATGGGATTTTCCAGCGAGCTGATATCGAACTCCGCCTGGAGAATGGCGGCGTCACCACTATGCCCGCTCGCTCGGGCATACACAAACCAGTCTTGGTCATGCGCGCCGTCCGGCCCCGTATTCCACCATGAATACCATGCTGCATACCACCACCACGACCAGGTTGGCCCGGAATGCCGCGTCCACTCAAAGTCATGTTCCGGACCCTGTTCCCAACGCCCCATTCCCGACTCAAAACTCTCATGGTATGGAAAGGTATCTGACCAAGTATCCGATACGTTGAACAATAAGCACAAACCCACAAATACAATCGTCTTTTTCCCCATGATTCCCCTAGACATTTAATTTACGGGGTAGTATGCGCTCTTCACAACACTTGTCAATTAGAAGCCGTATTATATTCTTTTCGCGCCTTTCATATATAATGTTTTATGAAATAGGTTCGGTTACATCTTCTTCTTTGGTTGCGAAGTTGGCCTGGTGCTTTACCTTGTCTGCGCAGCGCTTAGAACAAATCCAGCTGATTCGACTGCGGGGCGTATTGCGGGAAGCGCATCTCGCTCTTGCCAATCAGGCGGATGAGATCGGCCATGCCGCAAGGTTCTCGGCGCTTCTCCAGGGTTTGAATAATCCGATCGAACAACAACCCACAATAGGTGCTGTCCTCCTCTGCCCGGTGAAAGGTTCCGCTGGGGAAACCAAAATGCCGAACGAGGGTTCCAAGTTTGTAGTTGGGCAGCCCGGGAAAAACCTTCCTGGCCAGCGGGAGCGTGTCGAGCACGACACCCGTTGGTGCCGTAGAACGGTGCAACTTTATGTCCTCCAATAAAAACTTAAAATCGAACGGCGCGTTGTGGGCCACCAGCGGAAGATCTCCACAAAAATCGGCGAAGTCGGCAAGTACTTCGGTTATCTTTGGTTTTCCCGCGACCATTTCGTTGGTGATTCCGTTGACCGCAGAAGCATCGGGAGGGATGGGGCAACCGGGGTTGATCAGAACTCCATAGCCCTTCACCGCACGGTTTCCATCGAAGAGCACCGCGCCGATTTCCACAATCATATCTTCCTTCGGTTTGATCCCCGTGGTTTCCAGATCGAATGCAATAAATTTCATAATACAGCACCAATAGAGGATGGCTTAGTGTTGCGCCATCAGAATCCAAAAATAAAAAACTCGCCCCGAAACTTCGAGGCGAGCTTTCCTTAGAACAACAAAGCCGTGTCTAGTTGCTGGCCGTGGCCTCGCGTACGGTATCGCGATCATCCTGACTCATGCCACGGTCATCGACTTGTTGAGCCTTCACGAGAATCGTGAGGTTTCTCTTCTGGGTTCGCGAACCTTCGGTACGGAAGAGACGTCCGAGATAGGGGATGTCCCCAAGGAACGGAACTTGGTCGCGGAAGGTTTCGGTACGTTCGCTAACCAACCCACCCATCATGATCGTGTTACCATCCGCGAGGGTAACCTGAGTCTGGATGGAGCGCAGTTCGAAGAAGGGCATCTTAACGATCAGCGGGGCATTGTCACCGACGATGGCAAGCGTCGTACTGGTGTTTCCGCTCACATCGTAGGCGTTGGAACCCACCTTGTATTCGTCGAACCCTCTGAACTTGGTAATTTCAGGTTGTAGGTCGAGGTCGATCGTGTTGCTTTCGGCATTTACCATGGGGGTCACCTTAAGTACAATACCGAGGTCGAAGTCTTCCCAGTCCTGCGGCTTGATGACCGGTGCGGTTTTCTGTCCCGTTTCCACATCCCAGTCTTGCGGGTAGCGGTGGACTTCAACCACGCGGATGATGGCTTCGTTACCACTTTTCGTGGTAATTTTCGGTGCGGAGAGAATATCGGCAGAACCTTCCTGCTCCATTGCGGTAATACGCAGATCTAAGTCACCGTTGCCGAAGACCATCGCGGCAGGGCTTCCGCCCATAGCGGCGATAAGACCGGACTGGACGACTCCAAATGCAGTCGTATTATTCCGTTGGGCAGAACCCAAGACATTTTGTCCTGGTTTGGGAGTCTGAGGGATTTCGGCATAGCCGCTACGCGCGTCGGTATAGATCGGAGTTGGGAGGGTGGCTTCCCGATACGGATCGTCTGCGCCGGCTGGGTCGCGCGGAGTGCGTGGAACGACATATCCAGACGTCTTGTTGAAATACGTGCCGTCCTTCATGCCAAATCCTCCGACCGTACCGGAGCCATACATGGTCCAGTCAAACCCGAGTTCTTCCAGTGCACCCTCATTGAACTCAACAAATTTCGTTTCAATTTCAACCTGTTGTGAGCGTTCACGGCTGGCTTGGTCTTCCATTTCGTTAAGGAACAAAGCGATGGCTTTAACGTTTTCCTCGGTATTTTTAACATACAGTTTTTTGGGACCCGAATGGTACTCCGCTTCGGCTCCATCGGGGAAGTCGACGGTCGAGAAAAATGAGGCCACATCCTGTGGTCCGCTTCCGCCAGCAGGTTCGGAAGAGAAGGAGTCACCAAAGAGGTCGTCTGCCTCGCCACCACCATCGTCGGAGCCGGCAGCAGACATGAGGTGTTCGCCCACTCCGTTGCTAACAGTGAACGATTTAGTAACCAGCGTTCCGGCTTCAACATAGGCGACCGGCATAATCTCAATCGCGTTCGGTTTAATCTTAAACGTAAGTTTTGCCATTTTTGAAACATAGCTTAGTGCTTCGTAGAGGCTCACGTCGCGGATAGAGAGCATAATGCTATTTCCTTCGGCATCAAAGGAGGGATCCATTCCGAGCGGGATCATATTCACGCCTTTTCCTTCGGGATCGAGACGGCGGCATGTTTCGGAGAGGAAGAGAATCACGTCTTTGGCACTGGCTTCGTCGCGGAACTCAAGGCTGGGGATCATGATCGCCTTGATGCGGTCTTCCATTTGTTGGATAGCAAGGGCGTCGGGATCTTCTTCCTTTTCTTTTTTAGGATCTTCAATCGCGATGAGCACACGCGGCTCGTCGTTCCACTTCGTTTCTATCTCTTTTATGGATTGGCTACGGGTGGTAACCCGCTTCCTTTCCTCAAGGGATTTGATGCGATTAGCTGTTCGCTTAAGATGTTTCATGGCATCCGTGTTGTAGGGGTCGATTGCAAGCATGGCCCCAAAAATGGCTTCCGCATTGTCGTAATCTCCAGCGTTGTAGTATGCGAGACCCCGCTCGAGCAGATCCCCGTCTGCAACCGGAGCACTTTCTGGTGCGGCAATCGAATCAACGTCCGCAGTTTCAGCGGATTCAACAGCCGCTTCTGGCTCAACAGCCACTTCCGGAGCGCTCTCGCCGCCGGCTTCATCCATCTGAGCAAAAACATCGTCCATGCTTTCCTGAGCCCGAACGGACTGTGCCACAGCAAAAAGAACGACCAACAAAGTCGTGATATAAGTTTTAATCATTTTCTCTCCCCTCTATTTATTTACTTTAAGCACTGCTTTAACCGCGATTCATCAGGGTTCGCGGGCAATGCTCACCAACAACTAATAACCCTATACCTTATTTAACACCATTCAGGCCACCTATGAACAAACCCTTCCCTTCGGCAACCTTTCCTGCTTCGGAGGAACTCTGCAATCCAAACACAGGCTCCTACCAACTACCGTTGCTTCCTTCTTAGATATAACAACCCACACAAGTTACCTATTCCGAAAAAAGAATCAAGTACATTAATCCTTCTACTTTTCGGTTAAATCATTCCCATCAACTGTTCCGCCGCGCGACCCGGTGAGGGCTCGCGCAACAGGCTTTCACCCACTAAAATGGCATGCGCTCCTGCGGACTTGAGTTTTTCCACATCTTCCGGATCCTTGATTCCGCTCTCGCTCACCAACGTGCAGTCGGGCGGAGCCATCGCGGCCAACTCAAAGGTGGTGTCG
>JAUXGY010000091.1 GCA_030621805.1 Kiritimatiellales bacterium
GGCTACGATCCGACTTTTTTGTGGCGCGTACACTACGCCAGCACCATCATGACCTATGCCCAGCAACTTGAACTCCAGATCCCCAAGGACCTGTCAATCATCTGCACCGATGACAGCCCTTCGGCGGAATGGATGGTGCCTTCGCTGGCTCGCTATCAGGTCCAGTCGACAAAAATCATCGGCAAGGTATTTCAGGCCATTCATGAAATGCTGACGGTCGGCCCGATCAGCCACTCTCGTACCATCATTCTTCCCGACTGGCATCCCGGCGATTCAGTCGCTCCGCCCCCTGCTTCCTGATTCTTCGCCCTTTCGATCTCGCATGGATGCAGCACCTGGACTTTATTCTTAAATAGAATATGGTTGGTTGGTTTGAAATCGTTTCCGAATCCCAGTAGGTTCCTTGGGTATTTTTCAATAAAAAGGGTTTCTGCATGCCAAAGTTTAAGCTATCGGTACTGATTTTATTTACGATGCTGTTCTCGCTTTACGGGGAAACCACGTTTAATTGGAGCACATTGCCGCCCATGCCTCCAGCGCGAGGTGAAACCATCCAAGCAGGTCTGGCGGGAGCTTTCAGCGGTCTGCTCAAGGTGAAGCTTGACGATGGCACGGCCTATGAGGCGGCGGTGGTGGCCGGCGGTGCGAACTTTTCTGAAACTCCACTGGTTGAGGGCGGAAAAAAACTCTATCACGACGATATCTACCTGCTGGCAATCGACGGTGCCGACTATGCGTGGCAGGTTTCCGAAACCAAGCTTCCGACCGGCCAGCCGGTTGCATACGGTGCAAGCTGTATTTTTTCCGACAACCAGTTGCTAATGATCGGCGGACAGACGGAGGACGGTACGGCCAGCGGCGCGGTCAATATGCTGACGCTCCACTCCGACAAAAGCATTTCCATTGTCCCCGCTGTAGTGGATGGACAGACGATTCCCCCGCTCCCCGTGACCACGGTAAATTCCCGTGCATTGAAGATCGGCCATACGATCTGGGTCATTGCGGGAAACCAATCCGCCCTTGGCGCTGGAGATCCGATCAACCGGGTTTTCAAACTGGATTTGGCACCGGACGCTGAAACCGGAAAACGGGTGTGGGCTGAAGGACTGCCCCTGCCGGGGCCGGTGCGTAGCCAGCACATTGTGGTGGTGCAGAAAGGCGGCTTTCAGAACCGTGCCGTGTTCTACGTTATTTCAGGGATTTCCCATATCAATGGGAGGCTCGCTGCGCTTTCGGATGGGTATGCGTACCTGAAAGAAAAGGGACAGGAAAAAGAGGAGTGGCGGGCGATCTCTCCGATCCAGCCTTTTGGCGACGGCGAGGTCATGTCGCTGATGGGGGGAAAGGGACTTGTTTCAGGCATCCATAACATCCTCTTCTTCGGGGGCTACAACAAAGACGTGTTCAACAACTGGACGGCAAAAACCGCAAAGGAACGCACCGCTTTGCATCAGGAATTCTTCGGGCAGAACCCGGCCCGATTCAAGTGGAACCGCAGGGTGATTTCCTACAACACCGTTACCGACACGTGGACGGTCGTTACTGAAATGCCGGAGGGGCTGTTGCCCAACTGCGGGGCTTCGGCCTTCAAAGTCGGCAATGCCTATCTTATGACCGGCGGCGAAATCATGCCGGGGGTACGCACGCCGACGGGGTACATTTTATCGATCGATGACAATCCGTCGTTCGGTGCGCTCAACTGGGGCGTGCTGGCCTTGTATCTGATTGGCATGCTGATGCTGGGGGTATTCTTCATGCGGCGCGAAAATGGTGCCGAAGATTTCATGAAAGGCGGCGGCCGTATTCCATGGTGGGCGGCAGGGGTCTCGATCTTTGCTACAATGCTCTCTTCGCTTTCGTTCATGGCGATTCCGTCGATGACGTATGGTGCGGACTGGCGCATGTTCACTGCCGCGATCACCATTGCGCTCTGCGTCCCGGTGGTGACCCGGGTTTATCTTCCATTTTTCCGCCGCCTCAATGTGACGTCGGCCTACGAATATCTGGAAATGCGCTTCAATGTGGGCGTACGAACCATCGCCTCGGTGGTGTTTATCATGTACATGGTGGCCCGCATCGGCATCGTCCTCTATCTGCCCTCCGTTGCGCTGAATGCGGTGACCGGCATCGACATCATGACGTGCATCATCGTGATCGGCCTGATTACCATCGTCTACTGCACCATGGGCGGTATCGAAGCGGTGGTCTGGGGCGATTTTATTCAGGGGATTGTCCTGGTGATCGGTGCCGTTTTGGCGCTGGCCTGGCTGATTTCCGGAACCGACGGTGGTTTTAGCGGCTTTACCACCCTTGCGGGCGATGCGGGCAAATTGCGCACGTTCGATTTTGTTTTCGACATCAAGCAGCCGTGTTTCTGGGTGATCCTTTTCGGAGGCTTCTTTGGAAATGTGGTTACGTATACATCCGACCAGTCGGTTGTACAGCGCTACCTGACCACCAAGGACGAGGCGGGAGCGCGCAAATCGATCTGGTTGAACGGCCTGCTTGCCGTGCCGGTATCCATTGTCTTCTATGCCATTGGTTCGGCACTCTACACCTACTACAAAACCCATCCGATGGAACTGAATGTGGTCATGGCGCAGGCGGACCAGATCTTCCCGCACTTCATGATGACCAAGCTGCCCATCGGCGTCGCCGGCCTGCTGATCGCGGCGGTGTTCTCGGCGACCATGTCGACGCTCTCTTCCAACATTAACTCGGCGGCCACGGCCTTCACCACCGACTTCTACCGCCGCTTCTTCCGCCACGATGCCGACGACCACCAGGCGCTGAAGGTTTGTCGCTATGCCACGGTGGTGGTTGGCCTGTTCGGCATGGCCATGGCCTGGACGGTGAACCTGATGCAGAGCCAGCAGATTTTTGTCTTCTTCAATATCATGGTGGGCTTGATGCTGTCCGGTTTAGGCGCCTTCTTCGCCATGGGCATCCTCACCCGTTTCGTCACGGGTCGCGGAGCGCTGCTCGGCTTCATCTGCAACTGCTTCATTCTCCGCTATGTCCAGAAACTGGACGTGGTTCACGGCATGCTCTACAGCTTCATTGGCGTCGCCGTAACGTTCATCCTATCCATCCTCTTCTCCCTGGTTTTCCGGGACAAAAAAGACATTACCCATCTAACGATTTACGACATCAACGAAATGAAGCCAGAATAAGGATTAAGCAATATGAAAAAACTACAAGGATTGATTGCGGCCCCACACACCCCATTTTCACAGAATGGTGACGTTAACATCGCCGAAATCCCGAAGCAGGCCGACCTACTTTCAAGGCAGGGAGTCAAAGGCGTCTACATCTGCGGCACGACCGGCGAAGGTCTTCAGCTTTCGGTTGACGAACGCAAAGCCGTGGCTGAAAAATGGGTTGAAGCGGCCACCGGCAGACTGGTGATCATCGTTCACACGGGCGCGCTCTCCCTCGTCGACGTCGAGGAACTCAGCCGCCATGCCCAGGAAATCGGTGCGGATGCGACCTCGGTCATTGCGCCCTGCTTCTTCAAGCCCGGCTCGGTCGATGCCTTGGTCGACTACTGTGCCGTAGCGGCAGGAGCAGCCCCAGATCTGCCGTTCTATTTCTACAACTCAAGCATGAGCGGTGTAAGCCTGGACATGGAACAATTCCTGAAAACGGGTTCTGAAAAAATACCCAATCTGGCTGGAATCAAATTTAACAACATCGACCTCTATGTGTTCCAGCAGTGCAGCAACTTTGAAGGCGGAAAATTCGACATCTCGTGGGGCATCGACGAGGCCTATGCCGGCGCGTTGGTCTACGGTGCGGAAAGTGCCGTGGGAAGCACCTACAACTACATGGCCCCGCTTTTCATCAGGATGACCGAAGCCTTTAACCGCAACGACCTTGCAACGGTTCGCACGCTTTCCGCCAAAGTTGTGAAGCTGGTTGATCTTCTTGTGGAGTTCGGTGGTGTGGCCGCCGGCAAGACCATTATGGCCATGCACGGCATCGACTGCGGCGACCCACGTCTTCCGATCGATGCGCTTACCGCCGAACAGAAGCAGGAGATCATCCAGCGCGTCGAAGCGCTCGGTATCATCGAAAAGTAGGACGACCTTCGTTATGGACCCAAAACAGTTAAAGGATATCGGCACATTCTATACGGATACGCTCCTGAACGATATTGTTCCCTTCTGGCTGGAACACGGCCTTGACAGGGAATTCGGCGGAATCATGACCGGCCTCGACCGCGACGGCACGGTCATCGACAGCGACAAGGGGTGCTGGCAGCAGGGGCGCTTCGCTTGGCTGATGGGACACATGTACAACAACATCGAACCTCGTCAGGAATGGCTCGATGCGGCCGAATCCACCGTCGGCTTCATCCGGAAGTATTGCTTCGATACCGATGGGCGTCTCTTTTTCCACCTGACACGCGACGGGCAACCGATTCGCAAGCGCCGCTACTCCTTCTCCGAAAGCTTTGCCTGCATCGCCATGGCGGAACTGGCCAAGGCCACGAAGAATCAGGGGCTGGCGGATGACGCCGTGAAAATGTTCAAGGCCTACACCGCCTATAACGAGAAAGGTGCCGAGCCTCCCAAGTTTACCGACGTCCGTCCAAGCCGCGGCATGGGGGTGCCCATGATCGATATGGTGACCTGCCATGTGCTGCGCGACACCATCGACATGCCTGGCGCAACCGAATGGATCGACCAGTGCATCGATGGAATCGAAACCTACTTCGTCAAGGACGACATCGAGTGCGTCATGGAAACCGTCGGCCCCAATGGCGAGCTGATCGACACGTTCGACGGCCGCATGCTCAATCCCGGTCACGCCATCGAAGGCGCCTGGTTCATCATGCGTGAGGCCAAATACCGCAACAACGACGAACGGCTGGTGAAGCTTGGCACAAAAATGCTCGACTATATGTGGAAACGCGGCTGGGACGAGGAGTTTGGCGGCATGCTCTATTTCCGCGACGTCAAGGGACTGCCGTGCCACGAATACTGGCAGGACATGAAATTCTGGTGGCCACAGAACGAAACCGTCATCGCCACGCTGATGGCCTACCAGCTGACGGGCGACGAAAAATATCTCCAGTGGCACAAGCTCGCGCACGACTGGGCCTTCGACCACTTTCCCGACAAGGAGTGCGGCGAGTGGTTTGGCTACTTGCACCGCGACGGTTCGGTCTCCACGCAGCTGAAAGGAAACCTGTTCAAAGGGCCGTTCCATATTCCGCGCATGCTCATTGAATCCGCCAGAATTATCGGGGAATTGTAACTCGAATGCGTTGCATAACAGACCTTATCGACCCCGATGCCAAGATCCTTGTTCTTGCGCCGCACCCGGATGACTTTGAGGCGGTAGGCATTACCATGCGTCGGTTTTTCGAGGCGGGCAACACCCTCAAGGTCTATGTCCTAACCTCCGGGGCGAGTGGAGTTGAAGACCGCTTTTGTCCGGAGAACCCATCTAGCGAAAACAAGCGGAGGCTACGCCAAAAGGAACAGCGCGATTCCTGCCGGTTTTTCGGGTTGCCGGAGGGGTGCCTTCATTTCCCTCCAACGCAGGAAAACGCCGATTCGAATCTATTGGCGACCGAGGGAAACCTGACGATCCTTAAAGGGATCATCAGGGATGAGCAACCGGATGCCATCTTCCTTCCGCATGGAAACGATACCAATCCCGACCATCGGGTGGCTTTCAACCTGACGACCGAAGCGCTTGGGGATCTTCAATTTTCGGCAATCCTTTGCTGTATCTACGATCCCAAAACCATCCAGGCAGAGGTTAACGCCGTTATGGCCTTTGATGAAAACGATGCGAAATGGAAGGCCGAGTTGCTGCGGTTCCATGATTCCCAACACCAGCGGAATCTGAATACCCGGGGCCATGGTTTTGACGAGCGCCTTTTAAAGACTAACCGCAAGTTGGCCGAGGACTATGGACTGGACGCCCCCTATGCCGAGGCGTTCGAGGTTATTATGAGGAACCCCCGAAGACCATGTCTATATGATGAACCGCGTGAAAGGCGTCGGATACTTCAGGGAGCAAAAGGGAAAGGACTACTAAATTTTAGGGACCAAAACCATGAGTGAACAAAACGAAAAGCCCTCCAAATCAATCGACATCGCATGGCTGGACAAGCATGAGGAGCGGATCAGGCACAGCTTTAATCTCAATGGCTATGTTTATCTGCCCGGTTTTGTTGGTGCTGACGATCTGGAAAAAATTGTTCAGGAGAAGGATCGCTATGTACGCGATGTGGTCCCCAACCAGCCCACGTCCGAAGTGTATTATGAAATCAAAGAACGTCCGGATACCCTGAAGCAGATTCAGCAAATGTATCGGTACGATGACTTCTTCCGCGATCTGATGATTGACAGTCCATGGCAACGGCTGGCGGAAGTATGCCTGGGCCAGGCCGCCGATGCAAAAAACATGCAGCACTTCAATAAACCGCCCGGCATTGGTCAGGGAACACCTCCACACCAGGATGGATATTATTTTCACCTGAAACCCAATCACGCAATTACCATGTGGATGGCGCTGGAGGATGTGGAACCCGAACAGGGTTGCGTGAACTATGTTCAAGGGTCGCACCGCTACGGCATGCGCGCGCACGGTCGTACGGGCACGCTGGGATTCTCTCAGGGCATTCTTGATTTTGGTTGCGAACATGACCTCCGGCAGGCCATGGCATTCCCCTGCCGTGCCGGCGATTTGATTGCACATCATTCGCTCATGATTCATTGGGCCGGGGCCAACACCACCAGCGATCGTTCACGCCAGGCCCTGGGCTGGATTTATTAT
>JAUXGY010000316.1 GCA_030621805.1 Kiritimatiellales bacterium
GTGACCACTAAATGTGCTGAAGCTCCAGCAGACAAACATTCCAAAACCGAGTTCCTGCAATTCCCGGGTGCGCCTCGCAGTGCCATCCCCGGCATCCGGTGGGTTTGCGAGCGATTGACCGACCAGCATAATGCCTGTCAAAAGAGACACACCCGCTAAAATGATCCGTCTCACATCAAACCTCCTTTCCCATGATTTCCGTGCCGTTCTCTCACCTGTTCCCGCCGAACTTAACCATAAAGCACCGGACCCCCGCAACGGCAAAGCCATCAAGAACATCCTGCGGCGATTGGAGCCTCAGGGTTGGAGCCAGCGGATTCTGTAGAAGCGCTGGGTGTGGGTCGTGGCATCCTCAAAATCAATCTGCTCGGATTGGAGAGGGCTAAATTGTTGGAGAAGTTTCCAGTCGGGTGGGCTCAAGACGACTGTTGCTTCAACGTAGTAGGTTTCACCGGCGAGTCCCGGGAATGAAAAGCGGGTGATTCCGCCTGCTTCAGCCGGATTGGAAATCTGGAAAACTTCGCTGAGACTCATCTGGAACGTGTTGGTGGTAGTGAGCGGCGGGACATAGTCGTCGGATACGATGATTTGTATCGTGTGGTCGCCGGGGCTCGAGGGTGTGCCGGTCAGGATCCCTGTTGAAGGATCGAGGCTTAGGCCACTGGGGAGTCCTGTTTGGGCAAAGGTTAGGATTTGTAACGGACGGTCGGGATCGGTTGCCGAGAATCCAAGGTTCCATTCCAGCCCTGCTGGATAGGATTGGTCGGCGATGGGGGGAAGAATTGGAGATCGGTTGACTTCTTGGACCACAATCTCAACCGATTGGGTTACGGAGCTTGGCGAACAGGCGGAGTCTTTGGCGATAAAGAAAGGCGTGAAGGTTCCAGGGCCGTCGAGTTCGTCCGGCGTCCATGAAAATTGTCCGGTGGCGGGATCGAAAGAGGCGGTGGGCGGAAGGTTGCTGGCCGATAGCGTGAGCGTTTGCCAAGGCGTATCGAAATCCAGACCTTGTATGGTGAGCAATAGCTCTTCTTCTTCGGGGGCTGTCGGGCTTCCGACCACGGTGATGATGGGAGGATGGTTTCCTGTGGTTTGCCCGGGCGTTCCTCCGAGGGGTTCCCATGTGACGGGATCATTGCCGTAGCCTTCGAGCGGGTTGCGCTGGAGACTAACGCCCCCCGTTGATGCGCTGGCGGGCCAAGGGAAGACGGGGCGATAAACCACGCGATCCACTCGATAGTATGGAACAAACCCGTCGGGTTCGGGGTCGCCTGGTTTTCGGAGTTTCAGGGATTCCCCCGCATTATTCAGTGCGCCTTCCCACGGGCCGTATACCGTCACCGATTCGTCGATTCCGTATTGTGTGCGGAAGGCGGCTGGGTTCGTGGCGCAGATGATCAATGGAATGCAGGGCGAGGCCACTTGGTTCGAGGGGAAGGTATAGCTCACGGCGGCGGACAGCTCCCATCGATTGGTGGGCTGCAGGGGATCGTAGAGCAATACATCGGCATCCGTGATGTTGACGACTTCAACATATTCCGCCTTCCCTATAATAGGTGAATACATGATTTCGCTGAAGACCAAGGGGCCAATCCGTGGCAGAGCGTTGGCACTGTTTTGGCTGGTGGCGCGCAATTCGGTAAAGTCGGTTTCCCCGTCCGAGCGTTGATAGCGGCCAAAGGGTTCTTCGCGTTCCACTGCGGGAAAATCAACGGTATCCAAAAAGCGCATCACGTTGGTTCCTTCTGCGAGCACGAGCAAGGCTTCCGAACCGAGTTCGCTGAAGGCAAAGCCAAGTTCCGCTGCGCCGAAACTAAGAAAGCCGTTTGTGACAATGACCGTTGGTTCCGGGATTTGATATTGCAAGGGCTGGTCAAAATCATCGCTCAAATATAATCCGGAAAGATCCACATCTTGTGAGCCTCGGTTATGGAGTTCGATCCAATCCACCTCCAGATCCGTATGCGCCAGTACTTCGTTAATCACCATCGCGCGCGGAAAATCATCGAACCGCCCCGGAGAGCCATGGTGGAGGGAGCTGGATTGCCAGATCGCGCCGGAAGCCAGCTGCTGGTTTTGCCCGGGTTGCGAGGGATCAATCGTTTCGGGGGTTTTTAATTCGAGGGAACTCCCTTTCCCATCTGCGCGTTGCGGCCAGTCGCCTTCATGGGTGTAGGGAACCGTCAGAATTTCGGCAGCATTTGCAGCTATGAGCGTGATCTGTTCCCCGTCATTCCCTAGTTTTCCGCTCCACTCTCCGCACACTGTTATTCCAGCGTGGTACCATGGAGAGGATACAGTTTGGTAACGATCCTGAAAAGCGGCTGCATTCTCAACAACCACGGCAAAAGCGCCGGGATTCAGCACCAACCCGTCGAGGAAAGCATAGGCTACGCCGCCCGACAGGGCCGCGCCGGTGAGATCGACGAGGTTCGTGCCACTGTTCCAGATTTCGATGAATTCATGGTCATCGAGGTAGCCGGATGGGTTGTAGTGGATTTCAGTGATTAAGATATTTCCGGTTTCAGCAGGAACCCTTTCGGCCATGAGGAACTGGGCTTCGTTGAGCGCGCTCCACTCCGTTCCCGTCCAGATCCGAGAGCGCAGCACAACATTCGAAGAGAGAATAAGAGATGAGTCTGCTCCTTGCTGTACCTCTGCTAATCCGAGGTTGAAGCTGATATCGGAACTGGTCGAAGAAACCTGATGCAATTCGATGGCCAAGAGGTTTTCTCCGGTTTGGAGTAGGGATGGAGGCAGGTTGAAGGTGTAGAAGGTGGATTCGGCAGGCGCCGACACGGCACTGCTTGCAAGCGTTTCGGAGGTGATGGTTCCGGTCGGCATGTTTTCGCGCATCAGCTCTGTGCCGTTCAGATAGATCACAACCCCGTCATCCCGCAAAAGATCAAGGGTCAGGTTGTCCACGGCAGAGGCATCGGCGCATGAGAACGTTTTTCGAAAATAGGTTGTGATATGCTTTTGGTTGGAATTTGACCCATAGCTCAAGGTGGTACTTTCATCCCCATCACCATAACCAAGTTCCGC
>JAUXGY010000231.1 GCA_030621805.1 Kiritimatiellales bacterium
AACTCAGTCGGCGTTGGCCTCTAAAATGAACAGCGGTCGCAGCCCCACCATTCTTCAATTTGAATTCTCCATTCTTCATTATATGTTTACCAGGTGTGGACTTCTTCGCGGTAGTCGCAACGGAGGCAGCGTTTCGCCTGCCGTATGGCGGTGGCTTCGTCCCACGGCTGCTCAACCTCGTCAAAGTTGTTTTGGCGGCGCTCGACTGGGATCAAGGGCTGTTTTTCGCGGTCGAAGGTGACGGGCTCCGCATCGGGATCGAAAGCGGTGTCGTTCTTCTTCTCTTCACGCCAGAAGGCGTGGTCTTTTCCGGTGAGGAACTGGTCGATTCCCGCCGCCGCTTTTTCGCCGTCGGCGACAGCTTCGATGACGGACGACGGGCCGGTTGCAACATCGCCGCCGGCAAAGATCCAATCTTCGGAAGTTTGCTTATTGAGCGCCTCGGTGGCGACATAGCCATTGCGCTGCACGTTCAATGCAACGTTTCCGGTGATGCCAGACAGGTCGACGCTTTGGCCGATCGCGGCGATGACTTGGTCGCACGGAACGATAAAGTCGGCTTCTTCGCCACCCACGGGGCGGCGGCGGCCGGAGCGATCGAACGCGCCGAGCTCCATGGGCTTGCAGCGGATACCTACCACTTTACCCTCCTCGACGACGATCTCTTCGGGCGAGGTGAGCAGCTGGAGCTTGACGCCCTCGGCTTCTGCTTCTTCGATCTCCTCTTCGTAGGCGGGCATTTGCTCGCGGGTGCGGCGATAGAGCACGGTGACGGTTTCGGCATCGAGGCGCGCGGCAGTGCGGGCGGCATCAATCGCGGCGTTGCCGCCGCCGATAATGACGACGTGCTTGCCGACGGGGACGGAGCCGCGAATATTGTATTCGCGCAGGAAGGTCATGGCCTCGAAGACGCCTTCGGCATCCTCGCCGGGCAGACCAAGCTGGATGCCGTTGGGTGCACCGACCGCCAGGAAGAGTGCTTCGTAGCCCTCTTCTTTAAGGTTTTCGAGCGTGAAGTCCTTGCCGAGCGTCTGGTTGCATTGGATATCGACGCCGAGGCGCTCGATCATCCGAATCTCGCGGGCGAGGATTTCGCGTGGCAGGCGGTACGACGGGATGGTTTGCGCCATCATGCCGCCAGGTCGTGGGGAAGAATCGAACACGACGGGCTTGTAGCCGAGGCGGGCGAGGAAGTAGGCGCAGGTGAGACCGGCCGGGCCGGCCCCGATGATCGCAATCTTCTTCGCGGCGTTCTTTGTGTTTTCCTGGCACTCTGGCACTTGAACGATCATTTCCTGCTCGACCATGTAGCGCTTGACGCCACGGATGGAGAGCGGGCTGTCGAGCGATGAGCGGCGGCAGTGTTCCTCGCAGGCGTGGAAGCAGATGCGGGCGCAAGCGGCAGCGAACGGATTGCGTTCGCGGTGCAGCTTGAGCGCGTCGCCATAGCGCTTTTCGCCGACGAGCGACACGAAGCCGGGAATGTCGACCGAGGCGGGGCAGGCGCTTTGACACGGTGCGCGGACGAGACCGGAACAGACACCGGCGCGGCATTTTTTCTCGCGAATGTGCTCTTCGTATTCCACGCGGAAGTGGCGGATGGTAGAGAGTACGGGGTTGGCGGCGGTTTTGCCGAGGCCGCAAAGCGCGGTCTCTTTGATTTGGTTGCCGAGGGAGATGAGTTTTTCAATATCACCCTCCTCCCCTGTTCCGTCGCAGATGCGTTCGAGGATTTCGAGCAGGCGCTTAGTTCCAACCCGGCAGGGCGTGCATTTTCCGCACGATTCTTCCTGCACAAATTCGAGGAAGAAGCGGGCGACATCGACCATGCAGCTCTCTTCATCCATGACGATGAGGCCGCCGGAGCCCATGATGGCACCGAGCTCGTTAAGCGATTCATAGTCGAGTGCGACATTCAAATGCTCTTTCGGAATACAGCCTCCGGACGGGCCGCCAAGCTGTGCGGCTTTGAACGGTTTTCCATCGATCATTCCCCCGCCAATGTCGTAGATGAGTTCGCCGAGCGGGACGCCGATGGGGACTTCGACCAAACCCGTGTTGTTCACTGCGCCCGCGAGTGCGAAGACCTTGGTGCCCTTACTTTTTTTCGTGCCGAGCTCGGCATATTTCTCCGAGCCATCGAGCACAATCACAGGGATGCTGGCGAAGGTTTCCACGTTGTTGAGTAGTGTCGGTTTGCCCCATAAGCCCTTGACGGCCGGGAACGGGGGGCGTGGGCGTGGCTCGCCGCGGTTGCCTTCGATGGAGGTCATCAGTGCAGTTTCCTCACCGCAAACAAAAGCGCCGGATCCCATACGGATTTCGAGATCAAAGCTATAATCGGAACCCAGAATATTTTCACCGAGCAGACCCATGTTGCGTGCTTGATCGATGGCCTTTTGCAGTCGTTCGATGGCGATGGGATATTCGGCGCGGCAGTAGACATAGCCTCGGGCGGCACCAATGGCATAGCCGGCAATGGCCATCCCCTCGATCACGCTATGGGGGTCTCCTTCCAGTACACTTCGATCCATGAATGCGCCAGGATCGCCTTCGTCGGCATTGCAGACGACGCTTTTCGAGTCGGCTTCCGCTTCACGAGTAAACTTCCATTTCAGTCCGGTCGGGAACCCTCCCCCGCCCCGCCCGCGCAGACCGGATTCAAGGACGCTGTCCACTACGGCATCCGGACCCATTCCGGAAACCGCCTTGGCGAGGGCTTGATAGCCCTTGGTCGCGATGTATTCGGTGATTTGCAGCGGGTCAATGTTGCCGCAGTTGCGGAGAACGATTTTAGTCTGCTTTTTGAAGTACTCAATGTCTTTAATATCGACGACCGGTTTTCCACTCTCGGCATCTTTATAGAGCAGGTGCGAGACGATTTGTCCCTTTTTAAGGTGCTGTTCGACAATGAGTTTTGCGTCTTCCGGCGTGATTCCCTGATAGAAAACATTGTCCGGCATGACCTTGGCAACCGGCCCCGCAGCGCAGGGTCCCATGCAGCCGGTCTCAATCACTTCAACCTGCTGCGAAAGGTCGTTGTCGATAATGCCTTCTCGCAATGCGCTGCAGATTTCCAGTGCACCGGATGCCAGACAGCCGCCTCCCACACAGACGAGGACTTGTTGATGGTTTGTTTCGGACGTGTTTATTTTCGAAGGATTGGTGCGCAATTCCAGTTTCTGGAATTCTAATTGCTGAAGTTTTTCCAGATCGGCGGGAGATTTAATTTGATCAGTCATGGCTACGCAACCTCCAGTTCAGGTTTTTGATAGGGAGCGAGGATTTGCTTGATTCGGGCCGGTTTGACCCGTTGATGGACATCGTCGTTGATCATAATGGCTGGAGCTAGGCCGCAGGCCCCGAAACAGCGTGCAATTTCTAGAGAAAAGACCTTATTCTCCGTGGTTTCGCCGACGTCAATGGCCAGTTCTTTCTTAATGGAATCGAGGACCTGTTTTCCTCCGCGAACATAGCAAGCCGTACCAAGACAGACTCTTATAACGTTATCGCCACGGGGTTGCGTGGAAAAGAATGAATAGAAGCCCACGACCCCGGCTACTTCGCTGTAGGGTTTATCCATGCCCTTAGCAATACGGCGTAATACGTGTTCGGGTAGATAGCCAAAAAGACCCTGTGCAATCTGTAGGGCTGGGATTAAGCCCCCATCCTTGTGTTGATATTCCTCCAGTATCTCATCGAGTCGGCATAGCAAGGCTTCTTCATCAACCTCGTTTCCACAGGGGCAATTTGTTTGTACAGCTTCATTCGGCATGTCTGTCTCCTTTCACTAATAGTTCAACGCAGATTGCAAAAACACGTAGGCATCGTAGACGATTATTTCGGGAAATAAACATAACTCGTTAAATTGTGAATATTTATATAAAATACAAATAAACAAGCCTATTTAGTGGCCGCTCAAAAGCCATTGAGCCAGCGAGGAACACTAACTAAGGCACAAACCCAATAAGAATGGGGCTATCATGGGATTTTGTCTAGCCACTGGGTGATTTTTATTTTCTTCATT
>JAUXGY010000103.1 GCA_030621805.1 Kiritimatiellales bacterium
TGGCTGGCCTGTTCCCTTCCTCTGTTTGGATGCCAACCGGAGGAGGAACACATCCAGCTGCCACCGTTCGATGGTACCCGTGCTTTTGCAGAGGTAGAGGCGCTGGTGGAGTTTAGCCCGCGCGATGCGGGAACTGAAAGCGGCTGGAAGGCGGCGGCACACATTGCCAAACGGCTGGAAAGTTTTAACGTTGCGGTCGAGATCGATTCGTTTGTGGATATGACCCCGGAAGGCGAAAAGACGTTCCGCAATGTGATGGGCCGAATTCCGGGAAAAACGGATGAATGGATTATTCTGGGTTCGCACTTTGATACAATGCCGGGGATCGATAATTTCCAGGGAGCGAATGATTCCGGCTCTAGCACGGGGGTGCTGCTGGAACTTGCCCGGATACTGGCATCCGCCGGACAGACTCCCGAGGTGGGAATCCTCTTTGCCTTTTTCGATGGTGAGGAAGGAATTGCCCACTACATTCCGGGCGATGGATTGCATGGTAGCCGCAGGATGGCGGGACAGCTTCTACAGACGGGCGAGCATAAAAAGATCAAAGCCATGATTCTCCTAGATATGGTGGGCGATAAAGATTTACATTTCACCCTCCCTCATAATAGCTCTCGCGAGTTGGTGAAAGAACTATTTGATGCCGCCCACGCGACCGGACAGAGGCGTCGTTTTTCGCTGGCGCGTTCCATTATTACCGACGATCACGTTCCGTTTCTTGAAATCGGCATTCCGGCAATCAATATTATCGATTTTCGCTTTGGCTCCGAACCAGAGCTGAACGACTACTGGCATACCGAAGCCGACTGCATGGAAAACATCGGTGCAGAGAGCCTTGAAATCACGGGGGAAATCATGCTTCACCTACTGAAACCATTGGCCTTTCAGAAAAAGTCCGAGTAATCCCATGGTCATTTAATCTTTCTTTATAATCGGGCTTGCAAGCCTTCTCCTTTTAACTACACTGCTTGCTCATTTTTTTAGGAAAACACCGGAGAAAAAGCATGGCTGAAGAACTAAAACATTTGATCGAACAGATTCAAAAAGAAGGGGTTGAAAAAGCCGACGAGCAGGCCAACACCATCCTTTCTCAGGCCAAGGAAAAGGCCGCCAAGATTGTCGCCGAAGCGGAAGAAAAAGCGCACGCCGCATTACTTAAGGCGAAGAACGAGTCGGATGCCTTTGCCGAACGCTCCGTAAAAACCCTAGAGCAAGCCGCTCGTGACCTCCTCATTACGGTTGGACAAGGCTGCGAAAAAGTCGTTACCGAAACCCTCGGAACAAAGGTAAAAACCGCCCTTTCCGGCGATCTTCTGGAACAGATGATCCTTAGCGTTGTTGGCCAGAATGCAGGCAGCTCTATTCAACTTAATGTGAGCGAAACCGACAAGGCCGCCCTTACCTCCTTTTGCGCAGAAGCGGCAAAGAAGTCCGGCCAGAAAATCGAACTCCAATCTGATTCTGAGGTTCTTAGCGGCTTCAAGGTTGGATTTAAGGATCAAAACGTCTACCTCGACTTTTCCGGTGAAGCGGTTGCAGAGGCCCTCGCCTCTTTCCTCCGTCCAGAGCTGGCAAAGACCGTCAGCGGCGTGGCCCGCGAACAACTATCCAACGCCTAACGGTACCTGACGATGGCCTACTACTCACTTGTCGCCAGCCTGCCGACGATACAAATCGGGGATGAGCCAAGCTTCTCCACCGAGGAGTACATTGGCACTTGCTCGCAATGGGCTACTGAACGCGAGGTGAGAATCCTCCGCAATATCCTCCTGAACGAGGGCGACAGCAAAACCTGTCCGCACTGCCGGGCATGGAGCGATATTGAAACCCAGATTCGCAACGCCGTGGTCCGGCACCGCGCTCAGAAGATCGGGGTTGATGCCAAGGAATATCTCCAACCCCACGACGGATTCAGCGGAACCATCGAAGTGCTTCTCACCGACGCCTTCACCCGCAACGACCCCATTGAACTGGAACAGGAAATTGACCGCGCTCGCTGGCAGCTGGCCGAAGAGTTGATTGGGCAGGATCCTTTCAGCTTTGAGAAGCTGCTCGCCTATGGCATCCAGCTCAAGATTGTCGAGCGCTGGCATAGCATGGACGTACACGTTGGCAAAGAAACTCTCGAAGCGGTCATTACGGCCAATACGGAAAAAGAAAAAACCACGGAGTAACCCCTTCGTGGATCATGTTTTTATTGGGACTGAGGATAATAGATTATGAGTGAAAATATTGGAAAGATTATTGGAGTGAACGGCAACCTACTGAAGGTTGAGTTCGAAAATCCCGTTATCCAAAACGAAGTGGCCTACGCCTGCGTCGGTGATCTAAAGCTGAAGGCGGAAGTGATCCGTATCCGCGGCAACAGCGCCGAACTTCAGGTCTTCGAAGATACCGTCGGCGTAAAAGTCGGCGATCCAGTTGAATTTTCCGGCGATCTGCTTTCCGTGGAACTCGGCCCGGGACTACTCACCCAGATTTTCGACGGTTTGCAAAATCCTCTGCCTGCCCTTGCTGAAGAGTGCGGGTTCTTCCTGCAACGCGGAACCTATCTCAAGCCCCTGCCCCGCGACAGCAAGTGGGTGTACACCCCTGTCCTTAACGTCGGCGACACCGTTGTGGCGGGCGACACCATCGGAACGATTCCCGAAGGCATGTTTGACCACCACGTTATGGTTCCCTTTAAACTGCGCGGAAAATGGACGGTCGAAAAGGTTACCCCCGCCGGCGAATATACCGTCGAGGAAGTCGTGGCTGTACTTAAGGACGACAAGGGCAACACCGTTGATGCCACCATCATGCAGATCTGGCCGGTAAAAATGCCGATCGAATGCTACGCCGAGCGTCTGCGCCCGACCGAGTCGATGGCCACCAAACTCCGTACCATCGACACCTTTTTCCCCGTAGCCAAGGGCGGAACCTTCTGCGTTCCGGGTCCATTCGGTGCGGGCAAGACCGTGCTGCAGCAGATTATGTCGCGCAACGCAGAAGTCGATATTGTTATTATTGCGGCCTGCGGCGAACGCGCTGGCGAGGTGGTGGAAACGCTCCGCGAATTCCCAGAACTGACCGACCCGCGTACCGGCAAAAGCCTGATGGACCGCACCATTATTATTTGCAACACCAGCTCGATGCCGGTGGCTGCTCGTGAAGCGTCGGTATACACCGGCGTGACGCTGGCCGAATACTACCGCCAAATGGGTCTCGATGTCCTGCTACTGGCCGACTCCACCTCCCGCTGGGCGCAGGCACTGCGCGAAATGTCCGGCCGGCTGGAAGAGATCCCCGGCGAAGAAGCCTTTCCGGCTTATCTTGAATCTGTAATCGCCTCCTTCTACGAACGCGGCGGCGTGGTTCGCCTCAACAACGGAACCCAAGGTTCGGTCACCATCGGCGGAACGGTTTCCCCGGCGGGCGGCAACTTTGAGGAACCGGTAACACAGGCCACCCTGAAAGTGGTGGGTGCCTTCCACGGTCTTTCCCGCTCCCGTTCCGATGCCCGCCGCTACCCGGCGATCGATCCGCTGGAAAGCTGGAGCAAATATCCCAGCGTCGTGGATGAAGAGAATGTGGCCAACGCCCGCAAGCTGCTTCTTGCAGGCAGCGAAGTGGGGCAAATGATGAAAGTGGTCGGCGAGGAAGGCACTTCGATCGACGACTTTGTCATCTACCTCAAATCCGAATATGTGGATGCCACCTACCTTCAGCAAAACGCCTTCGACGAGACCGATGCGTCGTGCTCCATCGAACGGCAGGAATATGTCTTCGGTAAGTTGGTTAAGCTGCTGAATACCCAAATGAAATTCGAAAGTCAGGACGATGCCCGAAGCTTCTTCCAGAAGCTCGCACAGACCTGCAAGGACTGGAACGTAACAGCCCACAACTCAGATGAATTCAAGCAAACAGAAGAGCAGATGATCAAGATGCTCGCGGAGGTTTCAGACTATGCAGAATAAAGTATACCACCGGATTGAACAAATCACCGGCAGCGTCATCGTGGTTCATGCCGACGACGTCATCAATGGCGAACTGGCCTATGTCGACTCCGCACACGGAACTTCGCTGGCGCAGGTGATCCGTCTGGAAAATGAAAACGTCTATCTGCAGGTGTTTGCAGGCGGTCGCGGCATCGGCACCGATGCCCATGTACGTTTCCTTGGAAAAACCATGCAAGTCCCCTTTTCCGAAAATCTGCTCGGTCGTGTCTTCACGGGTTCCGGTGCGCCACGCGACAACGGCCCGGTGATTACCGAAAACATGATCGATATCGGAGGCCCGTCCGTCAACCCAGCCAAGCGCATTATTCCGCGCAACATGGTGCGAACCGGCATTCCAATGATCGATGTGTTCAACACACTGGTGGAATCCCAAAAGCTCCCGATCTTCTCGGTAGCAGGCGAGCCGTACAACGAACTTCTCGCACAGATCGCCCTGCAAGCCGAAGTCGATATCATTATCCTTGGTGGCATGGGGCTCAAGCACGACGACTACCTCTTTTTCCGCGACAAGCTCGATGAAAGCGGCGCACTTTCCCGTTCCGTGATGTTTGTCCACACGGCATCCGACCCGACCGTGGAATGCCTGCTCGTTCCGGATATTGCGCTGGCCGTGGCAGAAAAATATGCCCTGGAAGACAAGCGTGTACTTGTCCTGCTCACGGACATGACCAACTTTGCCGACTCCATGAAAGAAGTGGCGATCACGATGGAACAGATTCCGTCGAACCGGGGTTACCCTGGAGATCTCTACTCGCAGCTCGCGGCTCGCTACGAAAAAGCGGTCGACTTTGAAGGTAGTGGATCAATCACTATTCTGGCCGTAACCACCATGCCTGGCGACGACGTCACCCACCCGGTTCCGGACAACACCGGGTACATCACCGAAGGGCAGTTCTACCTGAAGAACGGCCGCATCGAACCTTTCGGTTCGCTCAGCCGTCTGAAGCAGCAGGTAAACGACAAGACCCGCGAGGATCACCGCACCATCATGGACACCATGATTCAGCTCTACGCCTCCTTTAAGGAAACCCTTGAGAAGCAATCCATGGGCTTCCGCATGAGTGACTGGGACACTAAGTTGCTTCAATATGGCGAGCGTTTTGAAAACGAGATGATGGATATTACCGTTAACCTTCCGCTTGAAAATGCCCTTGATGCAGGCTGGAAAATCCTAGCCGACTGCTTCGAACCGGCCGAAACCGGTATTGCATCGAAACTAACGGACAAGTTCTGGCCGAAGGCTTAAACACTATGAATCCACAGATTTCACCGATTAACACCGCTTTTATTTACCCTTGGTTCTGTTAATCCGAGAAATCTGCACAATCTGTGGATAAAATAAAATGGCGAAAATAAAACTAACTAAAAACGAGCTCAAGACACAGCGCGATTCAATGGCGCGGTTCCAGCGCTATCTACCGACGTTGCAGCTTAAAAAGCAACAGTTGCAGATGGAAATGCGGGGTCTCGATCAGCTGATCCGCGATAAACAAGACGAGGAGCAGGAGGCCCGGGCACAGCTGAGTTCCTGGATTCAGCTCTATTCGGAGCCCGTCGATTTGGCTCCATATGCCCAAGTTGACAAACTGATCACTTCTTTCGGAAATATTGCCGGAGTGAATATTCCGATTCTCGATGACCTTACTTTCATTGATGCCACGCCCAACCTATTCGAAACCGCCCCATGGACGGACGAGGGTATCCGCGTAATGAAGCAGCTCACCCGTCTGCGGGTGGAACGTCAGATTTATGAAGAGCAGCATCGCCTGTTGGCCGATGAACTCCGCACCACCACCCAGCGCGTCAACTTGTTTGAAAAAGTAAAGATCCCGGAAGCGAAGGAAAACATCCGCGTGATCCGTATCTTTATGGGCGACCAGCAGACCGCTGCCGTCGCCCGCTCCAAAATTGCCAAAGGAAAAAGTGCATGATCGTTAAGATGAAAAAACTGACGCTTCTGTGCACCCCGGCGCAACAGGAGCAGACCCTACACAAACTCCGCGATCTGCAAGTCGTGCATGTGGAACATGTCCAGGCTCCCGAGGGCGTGGCATTAGACGAAGCACGCAACCACCTGCTCTATGTCAAACGAGCGGAAGAGGTTCTTAGCACCCATCCCTCCGTCGAACCCTCTGGTATGGATCCCGACAAACTCGTCGATCATGTTTGGAAGCTCATCCATCGCGAAAAAGAGCTCAAAGAGACGCTCCAAAGCCTGGAACACGAGCAAGTGCGCATCGCCCCCTTTGGCGACTTCGAGCCGCGCAAGATTGAAAATCTCAATCAGCAAGACCTCTGCATCAAGCTATACGAGTTCCAGATCAAGTCCATGCCGGAAATTCCGGATAACATAACCATCACAGAAATCAACCGCGATAAGAACTTGGTCTATGTGCTCGCCGCAAGTCGCGAAAAATTCACCCTTCCCGCGCACGAGGTTCGCCTGCCCGACCAATCCCTCTCGCAGATTGAATACCATCT
>JAUXGY010000219.1 GCA_030621805.1 Kiritimatiellales bacterium
CCTGATTCTTGTTCTGGTGTTTATTCTTCTGCTCGTCATGAATGTACCGATTGCGGTAGCCATCGCATTGGCGAGCTTTGTCGCCATTCTTGCCGAAGGGGCCGATCCATCGATTGTAATGGCGGCCAAAATGGCCAACGGCGTCAACAGCTTTGCTTTGCTGGCCATTCCATTCTTCATTCTGTCCGGCCACCTGATGGGGCGCGGCGGGCTTGCCCGCCGCCTGATCGATTTTGCCGGCACCCTGGTGGGTCGTCTGCCCGGCGGGCTGGGCTATGTCAATACACTCACCTGCATGCTGTTCGGCTCCATCTCCGGCTCCGCCGCCGCCGCGGTCTCATCCGTTGGAGGCTTCATGATCCCTGAGATGAACTGCAAAGGCTATGACCGTGAATTCAACGTCGCGGTCACCACGACCGCCGCCACCACCGGGCTGTTGATCCCCCCGAGCAACGTCATGATTGTCTATTCTGTGGCTGCGGGCTCGGTCTCGATTGCCGCCATGTTCATGGCCGGAGTCCTTCCGGGGATCATCATGGGGCTGTTTATCATGCTGGTGGCGGGCATTATTTCGGTTTTCAAGGGCTACCGAGGAGAGGTGATCGAGATGCCTCGCTGGAAGCCGATCACTGCGACGGCCGTGATCGCCGGAATTATTTTTTCAGTTCTCTCGCTTAAGGGGGGGTGGGTGCCGGCGGAATTACCGGTGGCAGGCATAAGCATCGGAACGGGCACACTAGTCTTTATTGCCGTTTCAGCCATCTGTTGCTTCTGCTTCAGAACCTTCCGCCGCGCCTACCTCACACTATTGCTTATTCTGGTCGTTATCGGGGGGATCCTCAAAGGGGTCTTTACCGCAACCGAAGCCGCTGCGATTGCCGTGGTCTATGCCTTCCTGCTTTCCGTGGTGATCTACCGTGAAATTAAGCTGAGGGAATTGCCCGAACTACTGCTCCACACCGGAATCACCACGGCTGTCGTCATGCTCTTAATCGGTGCAAGTTCCGGCATGAGCTGGATCATGACCATGGCTAACATACCGCAAACCGTCAGTGCCGCGTTGCTGGGGCTGTCCGAAAATCCCATCATCATCCTGCTAACGATCAACCTGCTGTTGCTTTGCGTCGGAACCTTTATGGATATGACCCCGGCGATCCTCATCTTTACACCGATTTTCCTGCCGGTCGTCACGGCTCTCGGCATGCATCCGGTTCATTTCGGAATCTTGATGATTTCCAACCTCTGCATCGGCCTTTGCACACCGCCGGTCGGCACATGCCTTTTTATCGGGTGCGGCGTCGGGAAAACTACCATTGCCAAGGTTACCCAAACCATGCTGCCTTTCTTCGGTTCCATGATTGCCGCGCTGATGATTATTACCTACATTCCTGCCACTTCGCTCTGGTTGCCCGTACAGACCCGTCAGCTGAAAAAAGCCGACGTTGAAAAAAGCGATTTTATGAAAAGCAACAAGGCGTTGCACGAGGAGGAAACGAATGAGCTTGTTGAACGTTAGAGATGCGGCGGATTGCTGCTATGACATCTTATCGCTAGGCGAGGTGATGTTGCGGCTCGATCCCGGTGAAGGGCGCATCCGCACTGCCCGCGAATTCCGGGCATGGGAGGGTGGCGGCGAATACAACGTGGCCCGCGGCCTGCGCCGTTGCTTCGGCCAGCGCGCAGCGGTGGTAACGGCCTTTGCTAAAAACGAAATTGGCCTGCTGATGGAAGATTTCATCCTGCAAGGTGGCGTCGATACCTCCCTCGTTAAATGGATTGACTACGACGGCATCGGCCGGACCGTTCGCAATGGCATCAACTTTACCGAGCGCGGCTTCGGCATCCGCGGTGCGGTCGGCTGCTCCGATCGCGGAAACACGGCCACCTCGCAGATCAAACCCGGCGATATCGACTGGGAACATATCTTCGGAACGCTTGGCGTACGCTGGTTCCACACCGGCGGCATCTTTGCGGCCCTCTCCGAAACCACGGGCGAAGTCGTCATCGAGGCGGCACGATCCGCCAAGAAACACGGAACCGTCGTCTCATACGACCTTAACTACCGGCCCTCCCTTTGGAAGGGTTTTGGCGGGCTTGAAAAATGCCGCGAAATCAACCGCGAGATCGCACAATATGTGGACGTTATGATCGGCAACGAGGAGGACTTTACCGCCTGCCTCGGCTTCGAGGTCGAGGGGGCTGATGAAACCCTGACCGATCTCAATGTTGATTCGTTCCAGAAAATGATTACCAAGGCGGTCGCCGAATTTCCAAACTTCAAGGCCACCGCCACCACCCTGCGCGGCGTAAAGACTGCCACCGTCAACGACTGGGGAGCCATGTGCTGGGTTGATGGAAAATTCTACAGCGCAACACATCGCCCGGAACTTGAAATCATGGATCGCGTTGGCGGCGGCGATAGCTTTGCCTCCGGACTTATCTACGGACTGATGGTGTTGCAAGATCCGGCCAAGGCCATCGAGTACGGTGCGGCACACGGCGCACTCGCCATGACCACCCCCGGCGACACCACCATGGCCACCTTGACCGAGGTTGAACGGATGGTCGGTGGTGCTGGCGCACGGGTGGATCGATGAAGGAGATGAAGATGCTAGATGAGCTACTCAAACGTCCGGTAATTCCGGTGATTGTGATCAACGACGCCAAGGATGCGGAACCTTTGGCGGAAGCACTAATGGAGGGCGGAATGGATATTATCGAAGTCACTTGCCGCACCGCTTCCGCTCCCGAAGCCCTCGCGCGCATTAAGAGGGCTTTCCCCGAAATGTTGCTCGGAGCCGGTACGGTGGTCACTCCAGACCAAGCCAAAATGTGCATCGACATCGGCGTTGGGTTCGGTCTTGCTCCGGGACTCAACATCAAAACCGTCAACTATTTTAAGACGGAGGAAACACTTTTCATTCCCGGAGTCATGACCCCCTCGGAAATCGAGCAAGGCCTCGCACTCGGATGCCAACTGCTCAAGTTTTTCCCGGCCGAGGCGGCGGGGGGCATCGGCATGCTTAAAAACCTCGCCGCGCCCTACGTTTCGCAGGGGGTTCAGTTTTGTCCAACGGGGGGTATTAATCTCGAAAATATGAACAACTATCTCTCGCTCCCGATCGTTAGCGCCATCGGCGGCTCGTGGATCGCCACCCAGCAGCAGATCGCCGACAAGCAATGGGGTTTGATCACGCAACAGGTCAAAGCGGCACTCGCCCAAGCTACACGAATCTAGCGCCCTGCCTCATAATTCGCCTTGGGGCGAGATCCAGAGGTGAAGGGCATCCTGAGCGATCATCGCGGCTAGTTTATCCATTTCCAAAGAAGAAAATGGGTGGCCATCGGGCATCAGCCATTCTCCTCTCAGTACCGTGGCTTCGTAGGGTTCTGTGGAGCTAAAAAGGGTTTCTCGCCGCATTTCCCACCGGAGCTCGGATACAACCTGATTGGTGGATCCCGTCAGCATTACCTTCGCAATAAGTGCGGCAGGCTCATTTTCTGCTTCAACCACTTGGATTCCGCTCTTCTGCAAACTAGCGGAAAGTGCCTCTTGGAAGGGCTTTCCATGCGTTGACGTTATGATCAAGGCCACTTGGGCAGGGAGAGGGGTTGTGGCGGGAACGGAGGAAAGCGGAAGAACGCTAACCTCCATGTGTACCCGGTAAATCGGCGGATCGGAGTTCGGCATGAAGCCCGCTTCGATCACCCGTGAGTGCTCCACGGAGCCTTCGCTTCGCAACCGCAGTTGGCGTTCCTTGAGGCGCATGCCGTCAGTCTGAACCTTTACATCCAGACTTATATGAGCTTGGAGTACCGCATTCTTGAGGGCATCTTCGGTCGCCTCACGATGAACGGCCGCGACGGGTTGATCTTTGTCTGGAGCCGCATATCCGAATACTTCAACCACCACTGGGCGGGGGGCGGCCGGAACCTCATTCGTGGCATCCTCTGCAACGCACCATGCGGCCGAAAGAAAAAAAAGTGACACCACAACCTTTTGAGTGAACGCACTTTTTTTCATGGTAAGCGGCCTTTAAATGGAAAAAGCGAAGGGAATACCCTTGTCGTGTATTCCCTTCGCATGCTGGTTCGTGTGGCCTCGGCTACTCGACGTAGTTTTTCAGATTTACCCAAGCTTCCGCAGAGAGCTCAAGCGTGGCTTTGGCGGTAATCATCTGATCGACCGGC
>JAUXGY010000371.1 GCA_030621805.1 Kiritimatiellales bacterium
GCGGAAAACGGGATGAACTTAATGCCGAAGAGGGGGGCAAAAAGCAGTGTTGCGCTGGCGAGCAGGAGTAGAATAACGAGTGGAACGAACGCTTTCGTAGACGCGACGTCCTCGTCGCGTGGCCGTTGTTCGGTCTCTGCGTGTGCAAAAGCGACGGGGACGTCGCTTTTGCGAATTTTTGGAAATGGTTTCTTCATAGCGCACCTCCGGCGATGACGAAGGGGTGGGGGCGGCCGGGGGAGGGGATGGTGTGGAAGGCGGTGCCGTAGATGCTTTCGAGCACGTTGCTGTTAACCGCTTCGGCAGGTGTTCCAATGAAGGCGGTGGAGCCTTCTTTAAGGGCATGGATTTGGTCGCTGCATGCGGCGGCGGTGTTGATGTCGTGGTGGACGGCGACGACGGTGATGCCGCTTTCGCGGCAGGCGGACTTAAGGAGAGTCGCAACCTCGGTTTGGTGGCAGTAGTCGAGGAAGGTGGAGGGTTCGTCGAGTAGCAGGATCTGGGTGCCTTGTGCGAGGGCGGCGGCAATGAAGGCCATCTGCCGTTCGCCGCCGCTGAGCGTGTTCATCTTGCGGTGGCGGAAGGCTTCGAGCCCGGCGCGTTCGATAGCGGAATCGATGGCGGTGTAGTCGGTGGTTTGCAGCGTGGTAAAGGCGGAGAGGTGCGGGTAGCGACCCATCGCCACAAACTCCGCAACGGTTAGCGGATTGGTGCGGCCCTCGGCCTGCGGGACGTAGCTTTGGAGTTTTGCGAGTTCCTTGGTTCCGTAGTTGCTGAACGATTTCCCATCGATTTGGATGGAACCTGTCCAGTCGCGGTAGATGCCCGCGAGGCATTTGATCAAGGTGGTTTTCCCTGCGCCGTTCGGCCCGATGATGGAGACATATTCGCCTTCGTTGATAGAGAGGGAAATATCTTTCAGGATCGTGTTTCCTGAAAGCTCGATGCTGAGGTTTTCAATCTGGATGATGGGACTGCTCATGGACGGATGTTTGACAAAATAATTTCGGACAAAATGATTTTTACGAAAGTGCACTCTCCCACATCTGAATTATTTTGTCCTTAATCATTTTGTCGAATGATTTTCGCGAAGTCTTCCAGGGTTCGGAGGAAGCGGGGGCCGGGGATGCAGGTGTAGTCGGCGGTGAGGATGTGGATGCGGTGGTGTTGAACGGCGTTGACGGAGGTGAATTTTTCCCACTGCTTGGAAGCGGCATCGGGGTTCTTGAGTTCGGGGGCGAGGACGATGATGATATCGGGGTTGAGCCGGAGGATGGCTTCGCGCGAGAGGGTGGCGAAGGGGAGCTCGCCTTCGATGACATTTTTACCCCCAGCGATTTCGAGTAGCTCGTTGTGGAGGCATGCGGAGCCGAAGGCTTGGATCGGGCCATCGGATGCGCTGCCAAAGGTGATGAGTACGCGGGGTGGATTAAGGTGCGCGGATTGTAGTTGGGTGATGCGGCGTTCGAGCTGGCCGATGAGTTTATCGGCTCGTTCTTGCACATTGCAGGCGGCACCGATGCGTTGGATGCCTTCGAGGATGTCGGCGATGAAGTAGCTGCCGGTTTCGAGGGTGGGAAAGTTGAGGCTTTTGAGCCGCGCTTTTTCGGCCTCGTATTCTTTGTGCAGGATCACAAGGTCGGGCTTGAGCGATACGATGGTTTCGTAGCTAAAGCTTCCAAAACTTCCCACTTTTTGAACCTCGCGGGCGGCTTCGGGATAGGTGCAGTGGGGGGTGTTTCCGACGAGTTTGTCGCCGAGTCCGAGGGCGTAGAGGGTCTCGGTAATGTTCGGCGCGAGGGAGATGATCCGTTCGGGGGGATGATCCAGCACGGCGGGCTGCGCGGGCTTGTCACAACCGCAAAGAAGGGCGAAAATGAATAGGAATGTGATTCGATTAATCATCAGTCAACCTGAATTCAAAGGGCAGCTCGATCATGGAGTCAATGGCACGTCCAAATTGCTTCGCGGGGGTATAGGTGGTTTTGTGAGCGGCCTTGAGTGCGGCTTCGTCGAGGCGACGGTAGCCACTGGATTGGGTGACCGATATGTTTCCGGTCTGTCCGTTTGCGAGCACTTCGATGGAGAGGGTAACGGTTCCTTCCTCGCCGCGCCGCTGGGAGATGCGCGGGTAGACGGGGCTGGCGGCTTTGAAGGTTTGGGCTTCGCTGGTTACGCCTTTTTCCTCGATCAGGCTGGCGTTTTGGTCGGGGGCGGAGATTTGAGGTTTGGGGTTTGAGGCTTGAGGTTGCTCGGGGGGCGGAGTTGGGTCGGTCAGGCTAGAAGCCTGCGGTACGGGTACAGGTTTAGAATTTAGGGGTACGGGATTGGGATTTCCCTTCGATGCAAGCGAAGGAAGGAGGGTAAGCTGCACGACGGTGCGGCCTTGCTCCAGCGAGGGTTTGGCTGGGGTGTGGACGGCTTTGCTGTAGAGCGCCGCTCCGTGGAGGGCGACCGACAGCACGATCCCGATAAGCAGGGGAACATTGATTATGGAGTTTCTTTGGTGCACGAAAACGAGACTTCCTCTATGCCTGCTTTTTTTAGGTCGTCGAGCAGT
>JAUXGY010000132.1 GCA_030621805.1 Kiritimatiellales bacterium
TGTCGTTTGAAGGATATGCCTATTCCTGCTCCTGGATACCAGTGTTCGTGGGGTTTTTCTTTAAAGAAAACGAAGTTCCGATTATTTCGCAGCGAGTACTCAAGGAGCTTGTCCGTGCAGTGGGAGTTGTCTCCGAGGATGACGGCGCGTTCCGAAAGTTTTCCAGTAATGCATTCATATTCCTGCGCCTCATAGTCGTCTGAATGGTCGCTATCGTTGATGAACAAATCAATGGGTTCATTAAACTGTTTCAGCGATGTAATTGAGTCTCCATATAAAATCCGACCATATTTCGCATAATCTTTGGAGAGTAAGTATCCTGCTTTCGGGTTGATATCGGTTCCGTAGTAGAATCCTTCATGCCCTTCTTCTTTATTCCTTTTCAATGCGGCTGTCAGTACGCATGAGCCGAGGCCTTTGTCTACCCCGGTTTCAATGATGGTCCTAGGTTTTAGAATTCGTACCAGTGCATACCAACCCAGACGCCGGCCGAAGCGGGCTTGATGATCTGCGATGCATGCCAATGAATTCTTTTTTGTCTCCTTTGAAATATGCATTTGCAGTTCTGAGTCTTCTTCGATTTCTTTGAAATACGTGGTTACTGTGTCAAATGGAACAGCGGTTATATCTGAGATCAGTGATGCAAGATAGTTCCGGTTGCAATCATCAAGATCGTATGTGTAGTTCGTTATTTCCCTAGATGTAAAAAGCCACTTGAGCAAGTATCCCAGAGGTTTTCCGTAGTATCCCCATGCCGATTTAGCCCGGTAGGAAAATAGAACCACGCTTCCAATAACAGGAAGTTTTATAATGCTCTCTTTGGTCATTTATTAGTCCTTCTTTGTCTGATGGATAAAGCATAGTTCCTCGCCCGACCGAGAGACTGAAAAAAGATGGTATCCGGCTGACCGCAAGGACTTCACCGCGTGTTTGGTTTTCCCTGCTCCCATGCCTTTAAAACGGTGGTGAAATTCAATCAGTAGCAAGTCGGGTCGCAGGTTGCCGGCAAGCAGGTCTTCGATGACGGAGTATTCCGCGCCCTCGATGTCGATTTTAAGCAGGTTGATTCTGTCATGTCCTAACTGATGCATGATACTTTTAACACGCTTAACTAGGACCTGCATGCTTCCCTCCAGAGTAACCTGAGAGGTGATCATGGAGTGCGAGATGTGGGAAGGATTCCTGGGAATATGGAATTCTGCGGTGCCGTCATAGTCGGCTAATCCCCATTTATAGTATTTAAACTCCGGAGGAAGCGGTTGCCCCTTTAGCCATTCGATACTTCTGGGTGTAGGGTCGAAAGCATGCACGGTGCAACTAAACTTCTCGATCAATGCTCGGTCAAATGAAATATCCGTACCAATGCCACCGGAGTAGATAATGCTTTTTGGGGAGACCATGTCGTCTGGAATATTCCAGCCCCCATGTTTCGATCCTAGTCGGGTAGAATGAATCGCGATATCCGGATGAAAAAAACAGTCACGACCTCGCAAGGCTTGAAGAGCTCGTTTTATCCTCTGAAGGGCTCTATAGATTGGAGTATTTTTCATATAGGACTTCCGTCTGCTTGGCGATTGAACTCCAGTGATAGGATTGTTCCACAAGTTGTCGAGCGATTTGTCCCATCTGCTGCTGTTTTTCAGGATGGTCCAATAGCGAGGCAAGGGCGTTTGAAACGGATGTTGAATCGAGTGCTGAAATAATGCCGGCTCCAGCTTCCTCCACTTCCGGGAAAAAACAGTTGCTGGATATTACGACAGGTAATCCGCAGGCTAGTGCTTCAAGAATTGCGACACTGAACCCTTCGTTGAGGCTGGTAAGAGCAAAGCATTGAGCTCCGTGTAAAGCATCTAGTTTTTCCTCCCCATAGAGCGGTCCGGGAATGACTACATGGGAAGAGGATTTCATCCCTTTCAATTTTTGTTCAATAAGGGATAACTCTCCATAATCCGGCCCGCCGAGAACCAGATATACGTCCGGATGAGATTGGAAGAAGACCTCAAACCCGTCAAGTAGATGAAGAATACCTTTCTGGTTATGTAGGCGGCTTAGAAAAAGAATGTAAGGGGATGACAGCAGTTTAGCATGTTTGTTCCGGAAGGGCATATTTTGAGGCGGAAGCAGTGACTCCGGATAGATACCATTTGCTATGATTTCGGTGGGAGTTCCTAGTTTAAATGCATCGACATACGTTTTTTCATCTGAATTCAGAACATGAACAAATGCGGCGCTTTTAAGCATCCTTTTCCAGCCCAGTGCAAACACGACCTTCTTTTGCCATGTAAAGCGTTGCATCTGCCAGGGGTGCAGCATGGAATGCGGGGTAACGATATAGGTGGCACCAACCTTCCGCGCAATCTGAGAGGCAACTAACAAAATGGGATCCCAGACTCCATGCAGGTGCACAATGCTTCCGGGGGTAATATGTTTTATTAATAGCTTTCGAACTTTCGTCGGGGCGATTTTTGCTGCTAATCCAGGTTGTCCGGCATCCTCCATGGTAACTCGGTCGAAGTCTGGAATTTTACTGGTTTCACCAGAATGAATCAGGTTCTCTATTCCCATACGCCCTAAAAGGAATACTTCATGTCCAAGTGCCGCCTGTGCTGCCGCCAGGTTGATAGGGACGCTGACCAGACCTCCGGCTTCTGGTTTCAGCTCATCTGTTACATGTATAATTTTCATTCGCATACTACGAGATTCCAATGGTTTTCTTTATCGGAAAGAGGGTCATTTCAGCACATCGGATAAATGAATATTTACGTTGATTTAATTCGAGCGCACGTTGCCCAAACTCAGAACGCAGTTGGGCATTGTTGGCCAGTTGGATGATCTTTTCCGTGAATTGAGTGGGTTCCGTCGATGAAAAAAGAAATCCGTTTGCGCCGTCGAGGATGACCCCGGCGATGCCTTTGAGGTTGACGGCGAGGAACAGTTTCCCGCAGGTCATTTCGTGGGCGAGGGTGTTGGTCATGTGGAAGTGGTCGATTTCCTGACCGATGCTCATCGTAGGGTGAGAATATGGGGACGAATCATTGCTGTCTTTGCTTTGATAGCTCATGGGTTTTTTAATTGTATCCTAAAAAGTCCGCGGAACGAGAGTTATGGTACTATTCATATGCTCATTTCCAGTAGGATTCTCTGGATGTCATCACCGGTTATGGAATTTCCCATAGGGAGTCCTAGGACCCGGTTGGCAACTTTCTTTGTGGTTGGGAGGTTAACGGTGACCTTTTCCATTGCTGACTTATAGGGTTCCATTTGATGGCACCCTGGCCAGAAGTAGCGACGGGCTAAGATGTTCTGTTCATGGAGCTTTATCATTAATTCATCGCGTGAAAGCGGGTATTCATCGCCGACTTCTACAACCGCATAGTGCCAGTTGGAAAGTTCGTTGGGGGCATATTCAATGAGTTTAATTCCGGGGATGTGGGCGAGCCCTTCCTTGTAGGCACAGTAGTTCCGTTTATTGGTTTCCCTGCATGAATCGATTTCGTCCATATTGGTTAGACCCATTGCCGCACAGACTTCAGTCATTTTTCCGTTGGTTCCGAGGTGAACAACTTCATCCATCTCTCTGAAACCAAAGTCCTGCATGAGCCGAATCTTTTCCGCCAGCTCATCGTTATTGGTTGCAATGGCGCCTCCCTCGAAAGAGTTGAAAAACTTGGTGGCATGAAAGCTGAAGACTTCACAGTCACCGAAGTTTCCAATCATCTGGCCGTGGTGCGAGCAACCAAAGGCATGGGCGGCATCGAACAGCAACTTTAGTCCATACTTGTCGGCAATCGACTGTAGGGCTTGGGTGTCACACGGTCGGCTAAATAGATGGACTCCCACGATCCCGGTTGTTTCAGGGGTGATATGGCGTTCGATTTGTGTTGGGTCGATGCAGTATGTATCCCTGTCTATATCGCAGAAAACGGGTTTGATTCCCTGCCACTGCAAGGCATGGGCTGTTGCAACAAACGTGAATGAAGGAAGAATGACTTCGCCGGTGAGATCAAGTGCCCTCGCCGCAATTTCCAGTCCCTTGGTTCCATTGCATGTCGTTATGCAGTGTTTTGTGCCGATGTATTCGGCTAAGCGCTTTTCAAATTCCAGAACTAGTGTGCCCCGGTTGGTTAGCCACCGGCGGTCGAACATCTCATCAACATAGCGAAGAAATCGTTCGCGGTTCCCTATGTTGGGCGAACCCACGTGTAATGTCGGGTGGATTTTGGATTTATCCATTGTTAATCAGCTCCGCCAGTGTTTCAGCAAGTTGGGTTGAACAGATAGAAGTAGAGCAAATCTTCTTACTTAAGCTCAAGGCTTCTGTGGCGAGTTGTGGACGTGTTTTTTGCGATTGGTAGAGGGATCTTATTTTCTCGCCGAATATTGCTGGTTCCTGTGGCGAAAATAGGAACCCATTTTCCCCGTCTTCAATCACTTCCGTGATCCCCTTGAGGTTGACGGCGAGGATGGGTTTGGCGCAGGCCATTTCGTGGGCGAGGGTATCGGTCATATGGAAGTGGTCGGTTTCTTGGCCAATGCGCATCACGAGGCCGATATCGGCGGAGGCGAGTGCGTTGTTGAGATCTGCTTCGGAGGGAAGCCAGCCGGTAAAGGTCACGCGGTCTGCGATTCCAAGTTTGGATGCCAATTGTTTGAGAGGATCCATTTCAGGGCCGTTTCCGATGAGGAGGTATTTAAGGTGAGGGAGATCCTCTTTGAGCTCGGCGAGTCGTTGCAGAATCCAGTCGTTGCCTTTGTTGGGGTGGAGTATGCCATGGTGACTAAGCACAATATCGGAGTCGGAGAAACCAAGTTGGTCGCGCGTGGCTTTCCGTGTCGCCTCATCGACTGGATGGAATTTAGTGTGGTCAACGGGGTTTCGGTAGAGTTGCATGATGGATCGAGGAATTCCGCGTTCCTCAAGAAACGCCTGAGTATAGAGTACTTTGGTGAAGATCAATGGGAGCTTTCGCCATGCGGCGAAGTCAATTCGTTCGATCCAGTTGCATAGCCAACGAAGGCGGGGGTGCCCTTCTGTGTAGATGCGGGCGAAGAAGTCCATCACGGTGATGGCCACGTTTTTGCCGTAGAACAAACGTAGGATCGGCGCAGTGAGCGGGACGGTTTCATCGTTCCAGATCAGTTTGGTTCCGTTGATGCGGCAGCGGATTCCTATGAGGGGAAGCCAGATGTACCAGAGGATGGTTTTGTTGTATTTATCATATGGGTTGGCGCGGTTGTAGCGGTAGGGCAACTCATGTATCCGAAGTAGGGAGCGCAATTTGGAATTTCTGGTTTCAGTGGTATGCGGGCCATAGAAATGGATTTCTGAATGGGTGGAGAGCTTTTCGATGATTCCGGGTATGGCGTGTCCTCCGCAACAGACCCAACCTTCGAGCCCGTAACGATGTATAAATGCAATTTTCGTTTTCCGTGCCATGCTGATTCGTTAGACGATTTTTGCATCTTCGAAGTATTTGAAGATTTTGCGACCGAGCCAGGCATCGGTGGCGGCGTAGCGTTGCTGGGAGTCGGTGAGGTCTTTGCGGGCCCAGTTGGAGACTTGCTCTCTTTTGGAGATGCGGAAGTCGAAGAGGATGGCGGTTAGTCCGCGCAGACCCAGATTTTTGATCTGGGCCGTTTTGGCGATGTCGGCGAGCTCGACGAAACCGTCGTGTTCAAATCGGGCGACGGCTTGGAGTTCGGAAATATCGCGATCAATGGCGACGCCGGCTTTAAGGATGTCGGGGCTTGCCAGAATATCGAGCAGCCCTTGGATGAGGCCGGTTGTACACCGCTGTCGCCCCTCACTTGACCCCGTGTGCGCACTGGCCGCGCCGCTTCATCGCGTCTCTTCCTGCCAGTGTGTATGCGCTCGCCATCATGGTCAAGAGAGCATTGGTGACAT
>JAUXGY010000084.1 GCA_030621805.1 Kiritimatiellales bacterium
ATCTTAAAAGGAGAACGCTAATGCCGCGCAGGATGGTTATAGGAATTTCCGGAGCCAGCGGGGTGATCTATGGAGTCAGGATGCTGGAGCACTTGCGGGATACCGATTGCGAAACGCATTTGATCATGTCCGATTCCGCCAAGCTCAACATGGCGATTGAAACCAAATACAAAGCCACAGACGTGGAACGCCTGGCCGATTACGCCTACAAGCCCACGGATATGGCGGCGGCCATCGCAAGTGGCTCCTTTTTGACGGCGGGCATGGTGGTGGCGCCGTGCTCCATAAAAACGCTTTCGGGCATCGCCAATTCCTATGCCGACAACCTGCTGACCCGCGCGGCGGATGTGGCCCTCAAGGAAAAGCGGAAGCTCGTTCTCGTGGTCCGGGAGACGCCGCTGCATAAAGGGCATCTCAATCTAATGGTCACGGCCGCAGATCTGGGCGCCCATATCCTTCCGCCGGTGCCGTCCTTCTACCACATGCCCAAAACGATCGATGACATCATCGACCAGACCATTGGCAAGATATTCGATTACATGAACATTGATCATGAGCTATTTCGCCGCTGGAAGGGTGTTGAACCTGATTCTGGAAACTAAATTGGGAATCCATGAAACGAATCATTTATATTTGGATCGGAATAGGGTTAATGGCGGCCTCTGGATGGGGTGCCGAGCAGGGTGGTGAAGGAGCTGAAAAGGAGCATCACGGCCATAGGCATCATGTTTCGCTCTTCCTTGGCAATACGCACGACCTTCACGGAAACAATGCCTTTACCGTGGGAGTCGACTATGAATACCGGCTTAACGATCTTTTCGGCATCGGGGCACTCATCGACCATGCCGGCGAAAACATTAACTCGACGGTCGTAGGCGGAGGGCTATTCATTCATCCATGGCAGGATTTGCGCGTGCTGACGGCCCTCGGTAATGAGCATCAAAGCGGCCATAACGAATTTCTTTTCCGGTTGGGTGCACTATACGATTTCCATATCAAAGAGTGGTCCATTACTCCCGCCCTCTACATGAATTGGCTTGAAAGTGGCCACCAAAACTGGGTTTCTGGAATTGAACTTGGACGAGGGTTCTAATTGGACGTTCGTGTTGTGATGTACAAATAGACGACAAAGGAAACGAGAACGCGGTGTTTCAATCCGTGGAAATAAAAGGAGCAATACCATGAAGAACATGAACCGATGGGGTTTTGTTATTTTGGCCGTGACGATGTGCGTCGCATGGGCGGAGGCAAAAGATGCGATCATTCACGATGGCGAATTCAACTACGTGAAGGCTCAGCATAAGGAAGCTTGGGCCACGCAAGACCAGGACGTGGATGCCCAGCTGGCGGAAATACGCGAGCGCAACGGCGGGAAGCGGCCGAATATTCTCTACATTCTGGTTGATGATGTTGGCTTTGGAGATTTCGGGATTCCCGAACTCAACTATGTGCGCGGCACCCAGACGCCCCGCATCAATACGTTGGCAACGGAAGGAATGTCCTTCATGCGCATGTATACCGAACCCTCCTGCACCCCGACCCGGACTGCCTTTATGACTGGGCGGCACCCGATTCGTACCGGCCTCAAGGAGGTCAAGGTTGCGCTGGTGGGCGAGGGGCTCCCCGCAAGCGAAGTGACGATTGCGGAGGTACTCTCCGAGGCGGGCTACAACACCGTTCACATTGGCAAATGGCATATGGGCGATATCGAGGAGTCTTATCCCCATAACCAGGGGTTTGACTTTGCTGCGTTCCCGATGCACCAGCAGGTTCAGCTGGCTTGGATGACGCCGGATGCCGACCATGCCAATACGCTGCTGGGCTACATGAATAATTCCTATACCGATAAATTCGCGCTGGATAATAAGTTTAAGCCCACGGGGCTGGTGACCGGCGTTGAAGCCTATAAAGGTCAACAGGGCGTTGAAGTGGGAATGGCGGCGGGCGAGCAATGGACCCAAGCGAAGTACAATGAAATAAACCAGCGCTATCAAAACCAGACGCTCGAACAATTGCGGACACTGTCCAAAAAGGAGGAGCCCTTCTTCCTGCAATACTGGCCGATGATTCCGATCAATGTCGTTCGCGGCGATCGTATGGAATACAAAACGATTAACGGCGGAACCATCATCGAAAGCATGCAGCAGCTCGACGGCTGGGTGGGCGACCTTCTTGACGAACTCGATACGCTCGGCATCGCAGACAATACGCTGGTCGTGTTGATGGGAGACAATGGGCCGTTTTTGCGGGGCTATCAGAAAACAACGGGCATGAACGATATGATTTACCGGGGCGGCAAGACCGACCATCTCGAAGGCGGCGTGCGTGTTAATGCCTTTGCCCGTTGGCCGGCAGCCATCAAGCCGTCGCTGGCGGGGGACATGATCCATGTCAGCGATTTATATTCGACCTTTGCCCGGGTGGCAGAGGCCACACAGTATATCCCTACCGATCGGATCATCGACGGAGTCGATCAAACCGCACTCCTGCTGGAAGGGGAAGGAAATGGGCGGCGCGATTATATCTACATCTACGAAGGTCCGTTGTTGCGCTCCGTCGTTAAGCAAAAATTCAAGATGCACTTGCCGGCTCCCGGAATGCCGGGTGTAGGCGCACCGGTCTTCGACCTCACCCGCGATCCCCGCGAAATGATGCCTCTGATCGAGGCGGCGCTCTGGTCGGGAGCCAGTTTTCAGGACATGGTCAAGCGCCACATGATGGGTATTCAAAAATATCCCCATACCCAAGGCGGCACCGGCAGGCCGTATGAGGGCATCAGTAATCTCCGCCCGGAAAGCAAAGAAGCCGTGGAAACCTTTGTGTCGTGGCATTAAAACAACAAGGAGTATATAATGGAGTTCAGAATTATATCGTTCAGCATTCTCGCCGTCAGCCTGCTGGCGGGTTGCCAAACTCAGCAGGCATCTGTCGCTAATCCGGCGGGGAGCACGTATCCACCAGCACAAGCCCCCGTTGCACAGGTCCCCGCAGCCCCCGTTGCTCCGGCACCTGTGCTGAACGCAACCAATTCCGTAACCGTTCCCGCCGGAACTAGGATTTTGGTCGAGACGCTTGACCACCTCGACTCGTCGCGCCAGCGGGCGGGACACCGTTTCCGTGCCAAATTGGCGGGCGACATGGTGGCCGACGGCAAGGTCGTTGCGCCGGGTGGAAGCATCCTTTACGGCATTTTGGCGGAAGCCAAGAAGTCGCGCCGTGCCGTCGGGAAAGCCGAGCTGGTGCTCACCTTCACCGACATCACCATCAACGGCCAGTTGGTACCGATTCAGACCAGTGCCATTCAGGCCGTAACCGATGCCACCACGAAAAAGAGCGCCAGCCAAGTTGCGCGCGGTGCGGCCATAGGTGGGCTGGCCGACGGATCTAGCGGTGCGAAGACTGGGGCGAAGGTTGGAGCCGGGGCGGCGGTCCTTTCGGGAGGAAGCCAAGTCAAGATCCCGGCCAGTACCCTGCTGGAGTTCAGCCTTGTCGTGCCGTTAACGGCCTTCGTTCCATAACTGAAGAAAATAAATGGAGAAAATGATGAAGATGAAGACCATAGCCTTATGTGCTGTTGCCGCCCTTGCGGCACTGAGCACTCAGGCTCAAATGACCGATGAAGAAAAAGCGCTCAAGATGGCTGAGGCCGCGCAGAACCCGCTGGCCTCGATGATCAGCCTGCCGTTCCAGAACAATACCACCTTTGGCGGGAACGACGGCGACTATGTCAACGTGCTCAACATTCAGCCGGTATGGCCTTTTCATATTTCCGAGGATTGGAACCTGATTACGCGCACCGTTATTCCGGTGGTCAGCCAGTCTGTGAACGGGAACGAGCAAACCGGTCTGGGCGACACCGTTTTCACCGGGTGGCTTTCGCCGTCGAAGTCCTCCATTAGCAATGTGGTGTGGGGCGTCGGCCCTGTACTCAACTTGCCGACCACCACAAAAGATGGGCTTGGCGCGGATCAATGGGGCGGCGGCATCTCCGCCGTTGGGGTGTGGATTAAGGACAGGTGGGTCGCTGGCGGGCTGATTAATAATATCTGGGGCTTTGAGAAAACCCATGAGCTCAATTCGCTCATGATCCAGTATTTCGTCAACTATAACCTCGATCACGGCTGGTATATCGTTTCCGCCCCGATCAACACCGCCAACTGGAACGCTCCTCAGAACCAGCGCTGGGTCATCCCCCTCGGCGGCGGCGTAGGCAAGATCGTTAAAATCGGAAAGCTGCCGGTCAACATTAATGCCCAGCTCTACTACAACATCGAAAAACCCGACGGCATGGGCGACTACACCGCCCGTCTCCAGCTCCAGTTCATGTTCCCGAAATAAAATAAGGAAGAACATGAACATCAGACGAACTATTCCACTGCTTCTTTCGCTTGCCGTTGTGTTCCTGCTTACTTTGCTGGGCGCGTGTACCTCTATTCCGGTTGAAGAGCGTGCTGAGGTTCGAGCAGAAATCGAGCGTGATGCGGCGAAAACCCTTGTGCGCATGATGGAGGAGGATCCGGAATTCAAGAAACAATTGACGTCGGCGACGGGTTGCTTTGTTAGCAGTGTTTCAGCAAAAAAAGTACCCGTCGTGGGTAGAGGGCATGGTCTTGGCGTTCTGTATGACCGAGAAACCGGAAGCAGTACCTATATGAACATTACCCGTGCCGATCTGGGTGCGGGCTTGGGAGCGGGGCAGTTCGGGGTTGTGGTTTTGTTCGAGAACCGCGAGACGCTAGAAGAGTTCCGAGGCGGGATTAGGAAAATGGGGCTGGGTTCGGAAACCGTCGTTAAGTCGCGTAGCAAGAGTTTTCAGTCGGCGTCAGGCAAAGGCTATTCGACCCATTTCATATCCGATTCCGGAGTGGCGCTAACCGCGAGCGCGCGGGTAACGCGGCTCTCGGTTAACGAGGATTTAACCGGGAATGCCGTTTCCGAGGTGGGACTCCCAAACATTGGTTTCGACAGGTCCGATGATCCCGGAGATTCCGCCCCGAGGATTTGGGAGCACAAGCTGCCCTTTTTTGCGCAAGCGATCATCGATGAAGGCTATGACCTGCCGCTGCCCTATGGCATTGGGGTGACCTATGCCAATGTTAAGCAGTCAATGTTTCTCGAGGATCTCGCAATTGGGTTCAACGGGGATGAGATTGTGCCCTTCGAGTTTATTGCTTTCGACAACGCGGAAGCGCACAACGAGACCGTTCAGGTGATGCTCGATGCCTGGGTTTTGCCGTTCATGAATGTTTTTGCCATGTTTGGAACCTTGGAAGGCGATGCCCCGCTGGATGTTTTGGTGGATGGCAATACGATGCTGGATCATTTAGGGATTGATTGTTCAGTGCCCCCTCCGAGTCCACTCTGCCCCATATTGAAAGATAAGGACTACACGCTCTCACTCACCGCGCCCTTTTCCGGACAAACCTATGGATTGGGTACCACACTGGCCGGAGGGTGGGGCAATTGGTTTGTCGCGATCCCGGGAACAATCACCTATGCCGATATGGATGGAACCAGCACAGATGGGTTAGCCATTACGGTGACGCCCCGTGTGGGACGGGTCGTGAATATGGGCCGAGGCGGAAATCTGGCCCTCTTCGTAGGCGGAAATTATCTTTATGCGGATTTTACGGTGGTCGGCACGATCGTCGTGCCGGAATTGAATGACTTGACGATCGACTATACGCTTGAACAGAAAAACAAGGACCCGTGGAATGGGGTGCTAGGCCTGAATTGGGACATCAATAAGAATATCTCCTGGATGATTGAATATAATGGATTTGTCGGCTCTCGAACCGCTTTCATAACGGGGGCGACTTGGCGTTTTTAAAGCTGGACGCAACCCCGCACGGGAGCGGAGGATAATACGAACTACAGGAGATGCGAATGATGAAGCAGGATCGAAAAAAAGCAGCGAAGATCGTGGGCGGTATGCTTTGCCTAACGCTGGCTTTGGCAAGTCTGACGGGCTGCAAATCGACAGATCAGCAGTTGGGTCTGAATCCAGAGCGGGTGGACAAGACCCGAGCGGCCATCGCGTCGGAAATCCCAGATGCGGAACGTCAGCAGGCGATGCTTGCTGTGGTTGCAGACTTTGAGGCAGAGGCGCAGTCGATCGTGATCGAAGTGAAGGCGCTGCGGGCAAATATTGTCGAGGCGAATCGTGACTACGACACCCCGCGCGAGCAGTTGCAAAAACTGTATGACGGGCTTGGGGTTCAACTGGAGCGCTTGGGCAATACCACGAAAGTGCACAGCTTAAAATTACGCACGCTCTGTTCCGAAGAGGAGTGGGAAATGATTTTTGACCACGACGACGATGCCGTCGAATTTAACTTTTAAGGAGGCACACCATGATTTGGGGAACACTAGCAGTACTCATTATTCTTTTTAGCGGCGGAAGCCTGGAGTTTTATCTCACGAACCTGAAGAAACCTGTAAAGGAACACGTGCAGGACAAGGCGTGTCAGGAAATTATTATCGATACCAGCAAGGCTCTCGCTAAAGACCTCCAGACATTGGGAGAAGAGGTAAATGGCCACTTCGAGGATTTGGTCGAAGTCCATGGCGAATACGACTCCGTTGCAAGCGACTTCGACGAGGTCGTTGCAGAACTAAAGGCCGATCAGAAAGAGTTGTCGCGCCTAGTTCTCGATGCGCGTGATACCATGCACGACCAGATGACGAAGGAGGAGTGGGAAGCGGTATTCGCAGAATGCCCCATCACAGTTGCGGGGAAGGGGGGTACAGAATAATTATGGACAGAATGATTTTTTAGGACGGTATCTTGGCAATTATTCTGTCCATAATTATTCTGTACATGTTGTTTTTGTTCCAGCTCTGCTGGATTGGGATTGAAGGAAAGTAAATGTAGAAGCGTCGGTTCATGGTGGATCGGCGGAAACCCTAAGGAGGTACAGGATGAACAGGAAGAGTAGATGGGTCGCGGCCACGCTGGTTGCGGTAACAGCAATGACGGGCGTAAATGCTCTGGCGGCCAAGGGCGATATTGTCCACGATGCGGAGTATTATGTACTCAAAGCGCAACACGGGGAGAAATGGGCGGAGCAGGATAAGGCCATTGATGCGAAGCTGGCCGCTTTGCGTGAAAAATATGGCCGACCTCCAAATATTGTTCACATCATGTGGGATGACACCGCCGTGGGTGAAATTGGAGTTCCTCAAAATCAAGCAGTAAGAGGCTTTAAAACGCCGAATATGAATACATTCG
>JAUXGY010000293.1 GCA_030621805.1 Kiritimatiellales bacterium
TCCGTCGAAATTCTGGGCAACACCGATCAGAGCTACGTATTGCAAAAGGGGCGTGTCTCGCTGGAAAAACTGCGCGAAGTGGCGCACCTACGTTGCCGCACCAACGTGATCGGCGCCACCATGCGCGTGCGCAACCAGCTCTCCAAAGCCACGCATGACTTTTTTATGGGGAATGACTTTCTCTATCTGCATACGCCCATCATCACCTCCTCTGACTGCGAAGGCGCCGGCCAGATGTTCCAGGTCAGCACCCTCGATTTAGAGAACCTGCCGAAAAATGATGCGGGCGGCATCGACTACAGCCATGATTTTTTTGGCCGCAAGACGCATCTCTCAGTTTCCGGTCAGCTCAACGGCGAAACCTATGCTTGCGGTATGGGGCGCATCTATACCTTCGGCCCCACCTTCCGTGCCGAGAACTCCAACACCAGTCGCCATCTTGCCGAGTTCTGGATGGTTGAACCCGAGGCGGCCTTCTTTACCCTTAGTGAAAACACCCTCTTGGCGGCGGCCTACTTGCGCCACTGCTTCAAGCATTTGCTCGACACGTGCCAGGACGATATCGACTTTTTCAACCTGCGTATCGACAAAGGACTGCGTGCACGGTTAGAAGGTTTGGTTGATGCCGAATATAAGCGCATCACTTATACTGAGGCTGTTGATCTGCTATTGAAAGCCGACCAAAAATTTGAGTTCCCGGTAATCTGGGGCGCCGATTTACAAAGCGAACACGAGCGTTATCTTTGCGAAGAGGTGTTTAATGGGCCGGTCACCGTCACCGACTATCCCAAGGAGATCAAGGCCTTCTACATGAAGCTCAACGATGATGAAAAGACCGTGCGAGCCATGGATGTTCTCTGCCCGCAGATTGGCGAGATCATCGGGGGTGCCGAACGAGAAGACCGCCTCGATGTACTTGAACACCGCATGGCCCAGCATGACCTTGACCCTGAAGACTATGCATGGTTCCTCGACCTTCGCCGCTACGGTAGCGTTCCACATGCGGGATTCGGTCTTGGCTTCGAGCGCCTCGTGCAGTTTTGCACTGGCATGGGCAATATCCGCGACGTCATTCCCTTTCCGCGCACACCCAAAAATGCCAGTTTCTAAACCTATAAAGTCAGGACTGTGACATTTTCGCGAGGGCTTCGAGCTTGGCGAGCGCCGCTCCGGATTCGATGGACTCGACGGCCAGCGCAATGCCCGCCTGAGGAGTATCGGCCCTGCCGCCCGCCATGATGGCGAAGGCGGCGTTGAGTAGAACGATATCGCGCTTCGGCCCTTTTTCGCCGCTCAGGATGGCGCTGGTGATTGCCGCGTTTTCGGCGGGTTCGCCGCCAACGAGATCGTCGGCTGTTGCGGTGGCTAGTCCCAGTCCAGCGGGTTGCACTTCATAGCTCTCGATCTTGCCTCGCCGGATTTCTGTAACCATGGTGGTCGTCGTCGTGGTGAATTCGTCGAGGCCATCGTTGCCATGTACGATAAACTGGTGATTCATCTCCAACTGCGCGCAGGCATCGGAAACGATCGGCACGAGATCGGGGGAGAATACACCCATAATGCCGTTCTTGACGCCCGCTGGATTGCAGAGCGGGCCGAGAATGTTGAAGATGCTCCATATTCCAAGTTCGCGACGTGGACCGACGACGTGCTTCATCGCCGGGTGCAGACCGGGTGCGAACAGAAAGGCAATGCCGATTTCCGCCAGGCATTCCTCCATCCGGGCGGGAGAATATTGAAGGTTGACGTCCAGCTCGGCCAGCACATTGGCACTGCCACATTTGCTCGATACGCCGTAGGAGCCGTGTTTGGCCACCGTCACGCCCGCACCTGCTATCACGAATGCGGCGGTGGTGGAAATGTTGAACGTATGTGCGCCGTCGCCGCCCGTTCCGACAATATCGACCACGTTGGGATCGTCGCACTGGATAGGGATTGCGTTGGCACGCATTACCTCCGCGCACCCTGCGATGGTTTCCGGTGTTTCACCCGTTAACCGCAAGGCGGTAATGAACGCGCCGATCTGTGCCTCGGTGGCCTCGCCCGACATAATGGCGGTCATGGCTCCGGCGGCCTCGGCGCGGGTGAGTGATTTCTTGCTGATCAGTTTGGCGATGGCGTCTTTAATCATGATTTTTACTCCGATGATTGGAAACGATATTCCAAGGGATGTTGGAATGGAAGCAAGAATGTAGATGGAGCATCGTGCTCCGTTAGGGAGGGCTGTGGGTTGGGGCCAGCCTTGCAAGGGGTAGAGAAGTGTTTTGTGTCAGTTTATGGCATGGGAACTGCGTAATGAAAGGTAGAGAAAAAGAGGCAATAGATGAAAAAAAGAGGTTTTACATTAGTAGAGATCATGATCGTAGTTGCCATTATCGGTCTACTTGCCGGAATTGGTGTCCCGGCGATACTTAAGAGCGTACAGAATTCGAGAATCAAGCAAGCCCAGACTGAGCTTGAAATGATGTCTGCTGCAATACTCCAGTTGGCATGGAATACCGGGAAATGGCCTAATGGTCAGCTCCGGACGGTGGGTGGAAGTCAGGAACGGTGGAATCTTTCAGAAGCCCGTTGCGGGTTGTTGGCTACGGACGGCTCGTACAACGAGTGGAAGGGACCCTACTATGAGGGAGTAATCAAGGACCCGTGGGGCAATCCCTATTTCTTTGATCCTGATTATCGGCGGGACGGGGTACATGTTGTTGTTGGTTCCTTTGGCCCTAATGGATGGGGTCGCAATCGCTATGACAGCGACGATATCTATGTGTTGCTGGATGATTAATTTGTAATCATTGTCAGAAAACAGAAACGATAAATCATATCACAAATGGAGTGTCGTATGATCGTAATCTGGATGGACGGGCTCTGTCTCATCCTACAAAAGCTGAGACTCCGTTCCGCCGTTCGCCGTTAGGACGACACGGAGGTCAATTCCTCAGCGATGGCATCTTCATCGTTTCGGTCAGAACAAAAACTTAACTGAACACGGTTATTTTACTGTCGAAAATACGGAGTCTGCTGATCGGAAAAGAACACGGCCCGACTTCAGGGAGGGGAAGTCGAGCCGTGTGTATTTTTTGCAGGTTTGGGAGGAAACCTGAAAAGCTATTTTTGCCAAGCGGAAACGACGGGCCACGCATTGACTTGGTCCGGTGCTCCGGGAGGGGTGGGAACGCTGCGCCTATAGATAATATCCGACACTCCTGCCTTCTTGATATCACCATTCACGATGGCCTGGCCAAACAGTCGCCCATTAGCGGTTTGCTCATAGTCTCCGGTTTTGGCGTAGACA
>JAUXGY010000370.1 GCA_030621805.1 Kiritimatiellales bacterium
CCCCGACATCAGCCGCCTTGGTGTAGATGCCACCGCCGACGCGGGCAAAGAGGGCTTGGGTGGAGGCACCCATGCCGAAGGTGATCATGGTGGTGGTCATATGGACGAGCTTTTCGGCAACGTCGCAGTTTTCGGGAACAAGCTCCATGCCCAGGAAGTGCCAGCCGTGGAGCATGTGTTCGCTGGTATAGACCACTTTATCGAGCACCCAATACCACAGGCAGATGTCGAGCAAGCCGAAGCCGACCACAACCAAGCCCATGACCGCGCCGGAGCGGAAGGCCACCTGCAGGCCGCGGTTGAGGCCTTCCGAGCAACCTTGCGCGGTGCGCGAGGAAGCGGCGGTAGCGGTTTTCATGCCGATGAAGCCGCAGAGGCCGGAGAAGAAGCCGCCCGTCAAAAATGCGATCGGGACAAACGGGTTCTGGATACCGGCGAGTGCCAGCCCCTGGAGAATAACCAGCAGAACAACGAAAACAATGATGACCACCTTATACTGGCGCATCAGATAGGCCATGGCGCCATCGCGGACATATCCGGCAATCTCGACCATGGTTTCGTTGCCTTCATGGGCCGACATCATTTTTTTGTAGAAATAGACGGCAAACCCAAGCGCGAAAATGGATGCGATCGGCGCAATCCACCAGATAGACGTAATGACAGTATGCATATGATATTCTCCTAATTTAAAGAAGTTTGGTCGAATGGCTTATGTAAATAACACCCCTGTTTCGACGAAGCGGCGCACTATAATGGGGGCTGTTTGCCGAATCAAACGAATTTGGTCACCGTATATTATTAGTATTGTGTATACCGATTCCTTATGGGCGGGGGACCTTCCTTCGTTAAACCGCTACATGGTTCGCCAAAACTTAAGATTCATGGCCTCGATGGTTGCGTGGCTGGGCAAGGGATAAAAAATGCTTTCCTCTTTGGAGGAAAAGGAGAATCCGTGCTTTAGCAGGCGGTAGGAAATCGTATCGATGTTGCTGTCCAGCGCAAGGCCCTTACTCTTTTTTGCGGGATAGGCGGTCAGCGCGCGGAAGGCATCTCGGATCGTGGAGGGATGCAGGGCGGTGATCGGCGAGGGCTTGAAGGGATTCGCCTCGAACTCTTCGAGAAATTCCAGCAGATCGATATCGAGCTGGGTGTAGAACTGCTTCGGGGCACTCTTATGGTTGTCGGGATCGGTAATGTATGCACCAAACTCCGCCGGGGGACACTTTGACATGACCAGCATGCGCATCGGCGCAATTTCGGCATAGATGCGGATCGACTCTTCGCCTTTTGAGTCGTGTTCTCCCCGTTCGAGGCCAATGCAATGCCCCTCCTCGGTGGAGATGTAGAGCTTTCCAAGGGCTGAAAAATCGACGTGTTCCAGCACGCGGTAGGATGCAATGAACTTGGTTGCTTTGGGGCGCCCGTCGGAATGGGGGGCCATGCCGGTCAAGATGTCCTCGATATTGAAAAAGTCATTTCGATAGTCCGCATCCACTTCCGCGAAGATCACCTTGCCGGACTAGTGTCTGCTGGAGCCGGAGGTATAGTGCCGGGCAAACATTTCGGGATCGTACTGCGACGCAATCAACGTCGTGTTGGGATAAAGCACCATGTACATTCTATTTTCGTGGTTCATTTTATAGCCCCCAGAAGTTTTTAAGCATCGGCGCAATCACCAGCGAGATGATGGCCATGAGTTTGATCAGGATATTCAGCGAAGGTCCAGCGGTATCCTTAAAGGGATCTCCCACCGTGTCGCCGACCACCGCCGCCTTGTGAGCCTCCGATCCTTTGCCTTGGCTCGCGCCGCCTTCAATCATCTTCTTCGCGTTGTCCCATGCCCCGCCGGCGTTCGACATAAAGATGGCCAGAACCACCCCCGAGGTGGTTACACCAATCAAGGTGCCCGCCAGCATTTTCGGCCCGCCTATAAAGCCGACCAAAACGGGGGTCAGTACCGCAACCACTCCGGGGAGAATCATGCCCTTCAGCGCCGACGCGGTGGAAATATCGACGCAACGTTTGTAGTCCGGCTGTTCGGTGTCCTTCAGGATCCCCGGCTTTTCCCGAAACTGCCTACGTACCTCTTCGATCATCGCGAAGGCCGCCTCGCCGACGGCGTTCATGGCCATAGAGGAAAAGAGGTAGGGCAGAACCGCCCCGAGGAGAACTCCGGAAATAACCCGGGGGTTCATCAGGTCGATCGTTCCCACGCCCACCTGCTGTCGGAACGCCGAGAAGAGGATGATGGAGGTCAGCGCGGCCGAACCAATGGCAAACCCTTTTCCAATGGCGGCGGTGGTGTTGCCCACGGCGTCCAGTCCGTCGGTGATTTTCCGAGTTTCGGGTCCCATGGCGCTCATTTCTGCGATGCCTCCTGCGTTGTCTGCGACGGGGCCGTAGGCATCAATCGCCATGGTGATTCCCACGGTGCCGAGCATACCGACGGCAGCCAATCCCACTCCGTAGAGACCAGCGAATTCAAAGGAAATATAGATGGTGGCAGCGAGAGTGAGCAGTGGGATGGCGACGGATTTGAGGCCAACGGCAAGCCCAGTGATC
>JAUXGY010000260.1 GCA_030621805.1 Kiritimatiellales bacterium
AGTCCCACCTCCGGCACCATTCTCTCCTTGGGACATTTCAGGACTAAACATCCCTAAAGCCCCCGTATCATTGATCGAAAGTGGGGTCGATCCCTCTTTGTTTTGGGACAGGCCAAGACTCGTTTTGTCACATATTGTCATATCAGATGTGACAGCAGGTGTGACATTCCCAAAACTTGGCAGGCTGTGAATAGCTGCAACCTTTGGAAGCAGGGTTGCATCCGTATAAAGCTGCATAGTCAATTTGCTGTCACTATGGCGCATGAGTTCCTGAGCGGTACGCGGATTAATGGGGGGCGGTAATGTGCTCCACGACCTAGAAATTAGGCGTATGTCAGGGTCGATGTGACAGCCCGTGTGACATTCATCGGATAAACCCTGCAAGCATTGAACGCATCGGATGGTTCGAGTCCCACCTCCGGCACCACCTTCTAAAGCCCCGTAAACAAAGGGTTATTTGTGAGTATCAGCACGCTATCCCTTTTTCTTCATACTCCTGAAAAGCGTGAGATATGTAATTAGGATACCCTTGATAATCACATTTTAATCACATTTTTAATTCATCTTGGCGTTGAGATTTGAGGCTTATGGACTGATGGGGTAGCCGGGTTATAACTGGAACGGTGTAAAACGTTGGACTGGGCTATACTTTTCGAAGGTGTCAGGCTCCTTATTGGCTATTTCGACCCTATGCTCGCCTTGATGGAGAAACGCTTTCCCCGGGACGCTAATGATTTAGGCGGACTGTGACCCCATGCCTTGTCAGTTTCATGTCGCTGTGGCGCATGAGTTCTTGCGCTGTACGTGGGTTTTGTCGGTGTTTTCGGTTGGATTAGGTATCTTCACGTACGCCGCGCACGACGGCTTGATCGAATCCAAGGGGTTCGAGCAGTTCGCTCATGATCCATTTCGGGGGGGTACTGTTGATTTCGTTCTGGATGCATTGTGCTGTGTAGGCATTCCATGCATCACGATGGGCGAGCAGGGGAGGGAGAAATTCGCGGGAGTTTCCACCGTTCACAATAGCATTCGAAATGGCCTTTTGTGCAGTGGCGGAGCGGACATATTCTTCCAGTTGTTCACGAGGAATATCCGGTCGGACCATGGCGGCCTTTTTCAGCAGTGCCTCCTGTGCGGGGGTGGGTTTCTCGGGATAGCTAAATACGCGGTAATCGGCTGCGGCGTCTGAAAATCCATTTTGCTCGAAGAAAGCTATGCGCTTGTTGGTTTGGGCTTCGGGGTCGTTCCACGCTTTGCCGAGGTAGACCATTTCGGCCAATCCGGACGAAAAGCCGGCCAGCCATCCGAGCCGACCGTTTTCCACATCCTGAGGCAGGATGAACACGCTGTGTCCGATCATGATACGGTGCGTATCGTCAGAAGACTCAAGCACTTCGATATAGATTTTAGTGCGTGCATTGAAATAGTCGCTCTGGGCGCGGCGTGGATAGAGCTCGTTGACGTAGACCGGCCAAGCGAGTGCCATGGTCTTGAGGGCCAATTCGTTTTCCGGTTCGGTGGAGTAGCCGGTGGGGCTGTCTGGCTCAAGCATTATCTTCTTGTGCGAAAACTTTGGAAGCATGAGTGCCGTTTGGTTTCCTTCAACCGGGAAGGATCCGGGGTCGATGCCGGCGGCCAGTTGCAGGAAATGGTAAGCCGTCAGGTCGCTCTGTCCATGGAAGGAGTGACCGTTTTTTGCCGATACAGTCTGGCCATTCTCGACAGTCGTTGCCGCTAGGGCAGAGGAGGGGCTGAAGAGATTGATCAGTACAAAAGCCTCCTCGCCGAATATTGCCCGTTCGATGGCCAGCCGCTCGGCGTTGGTTTGTGAATAATCTGCATTCTGCGCCTGAAGGTAGATCCAAGGGCGGCTTGCGCCACCACTGAAGTGGTTGGGCTCGACGTAGATATTGAGTTGTTCCACCACGTTGAGCGCAAGAACCACCACGAGGGTAATCAGTACGATTACCGTACAGAGAACCATATCCGAGAAGGATTCGTAGATCCCCTCGGACCCAGAAAGGTTTTCGCTATGGGTTGCTGCTCTCATTATGCCACCTTCCGCTCGGTAGATTTCAGTTCAACGAGTTGTTGAATCGAGCCGGCGGCAAGAGAGAGCTGACCCGCAATTTCCGTCGCTTCCACATCAAGCTTGGCCTTAGCCATGGTAACCATCTCACCCGTCGCTTGCGTGATGGCGGTGTGTAGTTCGCCAACCGCTTCGTTGAGCTCGGTGCTTGTTCCATCAATGGAAATTTTAAAGTCGGCGAGTGATCCCGCAACGGTTTCAGCGGCCTGGGAAACGGATCCGTTGAGACCCTCGAAGGTTTCGGTTACCTCTTCTCTGGATTGGATGATTGAATCGTTAAAAGCTCCGAACGAGCTGCCGATTTCCTCGCCAAAGACGTTCATCTGATCGGTCATGCCGCCGATGCACGCTTTGGTGGCATCCATGGCATATACACCGGCTTCTTCCATGGCATGGCCGAAGCTTTTCATGGTCGTTTCGAAGGAGGTGGCAACGCGGGAGGTGATGGATTCAATTTCGCGTTGCATGTTCTCGAAGCTCGAGATCACTTTCGAAACCTGTTGATTGAGTTCTTCTTCTTTACTTTCGAGTTTGGCCGTAAGATGGACATCGGCGTATTCCGTTGCTGCAGCGCAGAGTTCGGAGAGCGAATTGAGTTGCGAAACCGCTACGGCTCGGAGAATCAAACCGCCAAGGGCACCGAAGAAGGTGGTGTAGAATGCGGTGCCCATGCCAGCCACCGTCGCCTTCAGAGCTTCCATCATGGTGGTGCGCGAAAGCCCGATATTCTCAACCATTCCGCCTAGACCGGAGATGGCCATGATTAAGCCAATGATGGTGCCAAGCAGGCCCATCGAGATGAGTAGTGCGGCCATGATTGAAATGGAGCGCACGCGGGAGTTGTGTCCGGCGTGGTAGGTGTTGATGGCGGTATGGACATCAACGGTCTGCCCTTGCCGTTTGAAAGCGGAGAGTTTGTTAAAGACATCGGAGAGTCCTGATTTGCCATCAGAAAGAGGGATCTGTTTGCTTTTTTTGATCTGGTCGAGAACGGCCCACTCGGAATGCAGCTGCATGGCGGCGCGGAACGAAGCGGCTAGACCAAAGATAAATAGCGCGGCAATGACGTAGCTCATTCCTGTTTTATCAGACTGGAATCCTGCGAGTATAAAGTTTCGAGTTACGATGCCCATAATGAGTGATAGGCCAATGGCCCAGATTCCCCATGATGCGATTGGCTTGATTTTTGTGTTCATCGATTTTTGTCTCCGTGCTTTTGGTTTCAAACAGCATTCAAAGTCTATTATGGCGGGTTTAAAAGCATCTATCATGCCACTTGAAGAAAAAGGAGGGGAGAGATCGTTACAGGGTCGAGACCGAAAAAGAAACAGTTGGGGTTTCAGGAAACGGATGCCGCTATTTTTTGGCTCTACGTAGAATTTTATGGTGGCAAGCGGGTTTGCCGCTCACAGACAGCACCAATAATTTGCAACGAATGTAGGAAAATCAACGAATGCTCCCCGCGATGGCTCCGTAGCGATGAACCCTCTTTGAATACCGGCTGTTGCCAGTTCCTCTTAATGCTTTCTGTTTGCAGGAATTCGCAATGGTTCCCGTCTGTTTGATTCGTTTCTTTTTCTACATTCGTTGCAAATTATTGGTGCTGTCTGTGAGCGGCAAACCCGCTTGCCACCATAAAATTCTACGTAGAGCCA
>JAUXGY010000009.1 GCA_030621805.1 Kiritimatiellales bacterium
CATTTTATTTTTAGACCGAAAAAATCGACGTAACCCATCACATATTGAAGCGGCTCACCGCCTTCAATCCGAACGGTGAGCAACTCCAGTTCTGGGAGGTGTTCCGAGGGGAAAGGTTCATCACGCAGATAGATTTCGAGTGGTTTGCAACCAAGCAGGTGCGCCACCAACTCCTCCGCCGTCCGTTTTTTATTGTCGATTCCTGCACTCGAAAAACGGGAACGGAGCATTTCGATTAGGGCCGTGGTTTTCAATATTCCACGTTCCACGTTGCGGTTTGTTCCATGGCGTGGTGGGCGGTGAGGTCAATGTGGATGGGTGTGAGAGCAACGTAGCCGGATTCAACAACGCGGACGTCGGTGTCGGCGGAGTCGTCGAGTAGGTCGAGTTCCCCGTCGAGCCAGTAGTAGTCGTTGCCGCGCGGGTCGCGGTGGACGGAGAATTTTTCGACAAAGCGTGAGCGACCCATGCGGGCGGCCTTCATGCCCTTGAGCTCGGAATGGGGAATGTTGGGAATGTTGACGTTGAGCAAGGTGCCGTCGGGGAGCGGGTTTTTAAGGACCTTGCTGACGATTTCGGCGGCGACCTTTTCGGCGGTATCCCAGTGCGGGTTCTGGTAAGTGCAGAGGGAGAGGGCGATGCCGGGGACGCCGAGAATGACGGCCTCGCTGGCGGCGGAGACGGTGCCGGAGTAGAGGACACTGATGCCGGTGTTGGAACCAAGGTTGATGCCGCTGACGACGAGGTCGGGGTGGGCGTCTTTCATGAGCAGGCAGAGGGCGAGCTTAATGCAATCGGCCGGGGTTCCGCTGACGGCGGTGCCAAAGGGCTGGTCGTTCTTCTCGACCGTGATGGCTTTGATGGGATCGGTGAGGGTGATGGCGTGGCCGGCGGCACTGCGCTCGGTGTCGGGCGCGACGACATGGAGCTCGCCAAGCCCGGCGATGGCCTTGTGAAGTACGGAGATGCCGGGCGCGTGGATGCCGTCGTCATTACAGAGTAGAATTTTCATGCCGAAAATATGGGCATCTGCCGCAGAAACATCAATGACGATAAACAAGAAACGGCGGCTTTTAAGCGAGGTTCCGAAATTAAACGATGTCGAAGCGTCCAGCAGGGGGCTGGCAGATGCGGGATTGATTATCTCTTTTTTATTGATAAGGTACGGGCTTTTAAGCATATAGGACGGCTTTTTCACCGAGGGAAGTGATGCGGATAGTTATTATTGGAGCAGGCAATGCCGGCAGGCAGCTCGCCTTGCGGCTTTGTGAAGAGCGGCATGGCGTGGTGATGATTGATGCCAGTGCGGAGGCTTTGGCGCAGGCCGAGGCGGGTCTGGATATCCTGACGATTTGTGGGCAGGGGTCGAGTCCCGCTATTCTCGAAGAGGCGCAAGTCGATAAATCGGATTTGCTCATCGCCGTGACCGATAACGACGAGGTCAATATTCTTGCCTGTCTGCTGGCGCATGCCGCCGGAGTGAAAGGTAAAATCGCCCGTGTAACCAACCCAAAATATATCCATGGATCTCCCCATTATGATTTGCAGGCCATGGGCATCGATCTGGTCATTAACCAAAAACAGGAGTGCGCCCGCGAGGTCTTCAACATGCTCCAAATGCCGGGGGCGATCGAAGCTTTCGATCTGTTTTCCGGAAAAGTAATGGTGGCCGGATTCAGCATTAATGCGGTAAGCCCGCTGGTGAACCGTACGCCCGCTGAGTGCGACCGACTTGATCTCATCCAAAGCGTACGGGTGATCGCGATCCGCCGTAATGACGAACTCGTGGTGCCGCATGGCAACACGATCTTCGAACGAAACGATCTGGTTTATCTGGTGGGGAAACGCACAGATATTTCTGCTTTTTCGGACTGGGTCTGTCCCGATATTAAACCCTTCGAAAAGGTGATTATTGCCGGCGGCGGCGACTTGGGTCTCATGCTTGCTAAATTCATCGAAAACGAAATGGAATGCGTGTTGCTGGAACAGGATGAGGAGCGGGCCCGTTTCTGCTCGGCAGAACTCGATAAGACGCTCATCCTGCGTGCCGATGCGCTGACCGAGAGCGCGCTGGAGGAGTCCGGCCTGCACGACCGCACCGCCTTTGTTGCGCTGACGGGAGATGACGAGGGCAATATCATGAATTGTCTGATGGCCCAGAAGAAGGGGGCCTCCTTTACCGCCACGCAGATTGCACGCACTGATTTTGTTCCGGTGGTCGAGCAGCTCTATCTTGTGAACCGAGTCGTCAGTCCGTACATCTCGACCTCGAATGCGATCCTTCATTATCTGCGCTCCAAGAAGGTGCGCACCGCCTCGCTGCTACACAATCTTCCGGGCGAGCTACTCGACGTGATCATCTCTGCCGACACCAAGGTGGCCGGAAAACGGATCCGGGAAATCAAGATTCCATCCAAGGCTATTATCGCGACCGTGCTGCGCGGTGGCGAAGTCATGACTGCGACCGGCGATCTGGAGCTCGTGGCAAACGATCAGGTACTGGTGTTCTGCCATCCTTCCGCCGTCAAGAAGATCCAATCCATTTTCCTGTAGGGGTTGTTCATGAACAAGCGCGTGGTTTTTCATCTGGTGTCCTATATGACCTTCGTAATTGGTGTTGCGATTGTCGGATGTGCCGGCGTTTCTTTTTATTATAAAGAAGCCCTAAATGTGCAGCTGAGCCTGCTCTATTCCGGCGTCATAACCGTTGTCTTTGCTGCGGTGCTCGGAGCCCTGACGCGCGGTGAGATCAACCTATCCCGCCGCGACGGATTCGGCATCGTTACCTTCGGTTGGATCTTCGCCACGCTCTTCGGCTCCTTGCCGTATATCCTCTCCGGAGTCATTCCTCACCCGGTCTCTGCCTTGTTCGAGACCATGTCCGGCTTTACCACCACGGGGGCATCCATCCTTTCCGATCTGGAAAATATTCCGCGCGGCATTCATTTCTGGCGCGCGCTTACGCACTGGTTCGGCGGCATGGGTGTACTAGTGCTGTGCGTCGCGATTCTGCCGTTTCTAGGCGTTGGCGGCATGCAGATCTATCGCGCCGAAATGCCCGGCCCCTCCAAGGATCGCCTTACACCTCGCATTGCCACCACTGCCAAGCTGTTGTGGGGGGTCTACGCACTGCTTACCTTGGTTGAAACCATTCTGCTTAAGTTTGTCGGTAAGATGGGCTGGTTCGACTCCCTCTGCCATGCTTTCGGAACTATGGCCACCGGTGGGTTCTCCACTCGCTCAGCCAGCGTCGGTGCCTTCGACAGTGTTGCAATCGATATCATTCTCATCGTCTTTATGTTCCTTGCCGGGATCAACTTTTCGCTTCACTACCACGCGCTCACCGGGAAACCGGGTCGCTACTTCCGCGACCCCGAGTTTCGTTTCTACTTCATCTTCCTCGCCTGCGCCTCACTCTTCATTACTTTTAATCTTTGGTTTGCTGGAGCGGCCACCTTGGGTCGCTGCGTCCGCGACGCCACCTTCACCGCGACCTCCATCATAACCACCACCGGATTCTGTACGGCCGACTTCGACCAGTGGCCCAATGCATCGCGTCTGCTACTGGTGGTGATGATGTTCATTGGCGGGTGCGCCGGATCGACAGGCGGCGGCATGAAGGTGGTCCGCATTTTCATCATGTTTAAGAAAATGATACGCGAGCTGAAGCAGTTCATGCGCCCCTCCGCCGTCATCCAGCTGAAGCTCGGAGGCAAGCCCGTCGGGCAGGAGATCGTCTCGCATATCTCCGCCTTCTTCGCCATCTTCATTCTAATCTTTTCAATGGGCTCTTTCGTGATGACCTTTTTCACGCCCGACCTCGAAACCGCCGCCACCTGCGTCATCGCCACGCTTGGCAACATTGGCCCCGGCCTCAATGCGGTGGGTGCCACCCAGAACTATGCTGCCATTTCCCCGCTGGGGCAGGGCATTCTGACTCTCTTTATGTTGCTCGGCCGTCTCGAACTCTACACCGTCCTCATCCTCTTCCTTCCCAGCTACTGGAAAAGGTAGAGCCTTGCCGATTTTAGATTTTTGATTTCCGATTGTTGGACCTCAGTCGGCGTTAACCTCTTTTCCTCTTCGTGCTCTTCGTGCCTTTGTGTTTAACTCTCCTTCTTATGGAAAAACAACGACTATCAAAAATCATGGCAAACCGGGGGATGTGTTCCCGTCGCGAGGCCGATCGCTATATCGAGCGCGGGCTGGTCTTCGTCGATGGTGAACCTATTTCGGAACTTGGAACCAAGGTTCAGACCGATGCGGAAATTGAGCTGAGTGAAGAAGGGCTCAAGCGGCAGTCGACGCAGGTCACCATCCTGCTCAACAAACCCGTCGGCCATGTTTCCAGCCAACCGGAGCACAACCACCCGGAAGCCGTCGAGTTGATCGACAAATCCACCCGCTGGCAGACCGACCGCTCTCCCCGCCGATTTAACCCCAAGCAGCTTAAGGGCCTCGTCCCGGCCGGGCGGCTCGATATCGACTCCACCGGCCTGCTGGTGCTTACGCAGGATGGCCGTGTTGCCCGCCGAATCATTGGCGAGAACTCGGAGGTCGACAAGGAATACCTGGTGCGCGTGGTTGGCCAACTGTCGGACGACGGGCTCAAATTGCTTAATCATGGGTTGGAACTCGACGACAAACCGCTCAAGCCCGCCAACGTTTCTTGGCAAAACGAAGATCAGTTACGTTTTATTCTGCACGAAGGCAAGAAGCGCCAGATTCGCCGCATGTGCGAGTTGGTCGGTCTCAAGGTCGTCGGCCTCAAGCGCATCCGGGTGGGCAAGGTCATGCTTGGTAATCTCCCCGCCGGCCAGTGGCGCTACCTCCGCGACGACGAGCAGTTTTAAACACAAAGACACCAAGTACTCTAAGCTTTGTGCTCTTTGTGTCTTGGTGTTTACTAAAGAGAATGACGGTCAAGATTCTAGAGTTGGGTGATGAATTTACGGACTATCTACGCGATGAGTCTCGAAGGGTGGGGCATGCCGAAAAGATTGTATTCCCTCGATCTACGCAGGAGATTTGCGAGGTTTTAACGCTTCACGATCGCATCACGATCCAAGGCGGTCGCACCGGTATTACTGGCGGCTGCGTCCCCGAGGGCGGACTGGTTCTCAACCTTTCCCGCATGAATGCTATTGGAAAAATCACCAGCAACCGCATGGTCGTCCAGTCCGGTGCGTTGCTTTCCACGGTTCGCGCGGCGATTAAAGACTCAGGATTATTTTTCCCGTCCGACCTCACCGAAACAACCGCTTCTATCGGCGGGATGGTGGCCACGAATGCCTCCGGCGCGCGCTCGTTCCGCCACGGCTCCGTCCGCAACTGGATCCATGCGCTGGAAGTCGTCCTTTCTAATGGGGAAGTTGTGCGTGTTGAGCGGGGCGTTCATCAGGTTGATGAACTCTCTTTTAAACTCGGCAGTATCGAAGGGAAACTTCCCGCCATCGAAATGCCTGATGTTAAAAATGCCGCCGGTTATTTTGTGAAGCCGGGCATGGATTTGGTCGACCTCTTTGTCGGGGCGGAAGGAACGCTTGGTGTCGTCACCGAAATCACGCTTAAGCTACTTCCAGAGCCGGAAAGGATCATCGGTCTAATGGCCTTCTTTGCGACAGAGGAAGAGGCGTTGGACTTTGTGCGGTTCCTGCGGGAGGCGGGATCGACGTTCCCACCTACAGCGCTCGAATTCTTCGATAGTCATTCATTGAACCTTTTACGGAGAACGCAATCCGATCTGCCGGAACTCAAACCCGAATTCCATACCGCGATCTACTTTGAATATGAAGGCGAGGTTCCCGATGTTGTGGTGGAAAAAGTCGATGAGGCCATCGACTGCTGGGTGGCGGAGGGAGATCGAGAACTCGAAATACTTAAGCAATTTCGCCATGCGCTCCCCGAGGCGGTCAACCAGCTTATTGCTCGCCGTGGGATGACCAAGCTCGGCACCGACATGGCCGTACCCGACGGTCAGTTCGAAAGCATGATGCGCATGTATCGCGACGGGCTGACCGGAGCCGGGCTGGAGTACGTCATCTTTGGACACATTGGCAACAACCATGTCCATGTCAATATCCTGCCCCGCAATGGGGGCGAATACGAAGCGGGCAAGGCACTCTATCTGGACTGGGCCAAGCAGGTTGTCGTTATGGGTGGCACGGTCTCCGCTGAACACGGGATCGGTAAAAATAAAACTGAGTTTCTCGAACTCATGTACGGGAAGGAGGATCTCCGTGGAATGCGAAAGCTGAAACAGTTGTTTGATCCGCAAGGCGCCCTTAACTCGGGAACCCTTTTTCAATGAGGATGGAGCCTCACGACCTCATCTTTATAGTTTTTTGAGACATCAAACCCGTTACTCTGGATCGCGCAACATGGCGAAGGCCGCCGCACGGGTGGTGGTCGCAAAACCGCTCGCCGGAATGAGGCCAATCAGCGTCGGAACCATCGCGAATTGGAGAATGCTGTTGAGGATGACCATACCAAGTAGCGGCCAAAAGTGACCCGTGGAAAGGCTCCAGCTTTTCTGGATTGCTGCGGCGAGGTTCTTCCGCTCCTCAACCATCGCCAAACTTACGAAATAGAGCTTGATGTAGAGATAGATCCCCAGCGGTAGAAAGAGGAAGAGCAACAGGATTTTAACGACGGTCATCAGCGTATTGACCAGAGCCACGAAAAGGATGCGCCAAGGGGAATAGCGGATGCGTCGATCCTGTACGGCCATGATTGATGTGCAGAGGAGCAGGATCGTTAAAACAGCCACGACCGGGGTGGCGTACAGCGTAAAGGTGGCTACCGTTTTGGCATAGGCCAGCACGGTTTCATTAAGTTTAATGGCAAGCTCTTCCACCTCTAGCCAGTCATCTTGTCCGATGGCGACGGCGATCTTGGTCAAGGATTGGCTGACCGCCGAAGACTCGGCCTTCGCCAATTGCTTCGGCCCGAGCTCGAACACCATCAAGCCGCCCGCGATCAGGCAGATCGGAATCCACCACTTCGCAAAAGATTTCCACGCTTTGGCATAGCAGGCCATCAAGCTAAAGTCGGGATATACGGGAGTTTCCATGGTCATACTTGTAGCGGATCTGCCCCGGATCATCAACCTTCGCTTGGGTTGAGGATAACGGGCTCCATGCCAAGGGTAACCTTATGCAGCGTGATGGCATCGACCGGGCAGGCCTCCACGCAGGCGCCGCAGCGAATGCACTCGTCCTCGTTAATCCAGACCCGCCGCCGATCGCATCGGTGTTCGGATACCTCCCATCCTACCACAGCGCCTTGTTCATCTTGCTGGAGGGTTTTCAGGGGGAGAATGCAGTCGGGTCGGATCCGGGCCTTGAGGCACCAATCGCACAGAATGCACTTCAATGGATCAATCTCAAATTTATAGTGGCAACGGTAGCAACGTTTGGCCTCCTCGACCGAAGTCAATTCATCATAGCCTTGTTCCACTTCCGTCGGCAGGTCGCGTTGGGAGAGGGGAGCCGCAGGCATCGGTTGCCGTTCGATCTCATCCATCTTAAGTGTGCGCCCGGTCTTTTTTGCAATTTCGGTAACGACCCTCTTCGTCAGCCGGTCCGCACCCATCAAAAAACGATCCACATTCTGGGCGCATTGCTTTCCGTTGGCAATCGCTTCGATCAGCGAGCTCGACCCGCTGGAAAAATCGCCAGCGGAAAAGAGTTTTTCGTGCCCATTGCGGAGGGCTTCGTCTATCCACGCCAGATCGGCGGACTGGCCGGTGGCCAGCAAAACGGTATCCACCGGGATCTCGAACTCACTGCCTTCGATCTCGACCGGTCGCCGCTCGTGGTTCAGCTGTGTGCGCACGAAACGCATGGCTGAAATCCGTCCGTCCGTTCCAATATAGGCTTTGGGTGCCACCCTGTATTTAAGCGGAATCTGCTCGTGTCCAAGCTCCTCGAGTTCGCCGGGGGTCACGAGCATTTCGGCTTCGCCGCGCCGGTAGCAAACCTGAGTGTCGGCACCGAGGCGTACGGCGGTGCGCGCGCAGTCCATGGCGGTAAATCCGCCGCCGATCACAATCACGCGCTCGCCTAGATCCACCGCCTCGGTTGTATTGAGCTGCATCAGGAAATTGAGCCCGTGTCGGATGCCTTCCAGTTCGCTGCCCGGGAGGCTGGGCAGGTTGGGGCTTAGCGTTCCCGCGGCCATGATGACTGCGTCGTATTGTTGCGTGAGTGCACCTAAGGGGAGCTCTTTTCCTATCGATGAATTACAAACGATCTCCACGCCCTGTGCCTTAATTTGCTCGATCTCATGGTCGATGATCTGTCGGGGCAGGCGAAACTCCGGAATTCCCTGATTGAGCATTCCTCCGGGACGGTCATGTTTTTCGTGAACCACCACTTGATGCCCGCATAGCGCAAGTTGGCGTGCAGTGGCCAGTCCCGCCACGCCGCCGCCAATGATGGCCACTCGCTTGCCGCTGGGCGCAAACCACGGGTTGAGCACAACGAGCTTTTGTTGCTGGAAGTCGGCCGCTGAACGTTTGGAGAAACAGATGGCGACGGGATCACCAAGACCCTCCCTGCCATGGCGGCAGGCGGCTTCGCATGGGCGTGAGCAGACGCGCCCGAGTATCGCTGGAAAAATATTATCGCGCAGATTAATACGGTACGCCTCCTCCGGATCACCCTCGGCGATGGCTGTCAAGTAGGCGGGGATATCAGTTCCAGCGGGGCAGGCTTTCTGGCAGGGAATATTCTTTTCCAGCCAGAGCGCATCACACGGCGTTGCAGGCCGGGAGGTTTTGGTTTGTTTTGGTTTTCGCTTGGCCGCGAAAAGATCCTTGAGGTTGCCACCATTCACGGGATACTCCTAAACAATCGGTTCAGTGACCAACGAGACTTTCTGGATGCTGATGGCATCAACGGGGCAGGCGGCGACGCAGGCTCCGCAGCGAATGCAGTCGTCCTGATTGATCCAAATTTGGCTGATCTCGTCCGCCGTTTGGGCAATATCCCAACCGACCACGCGGCCTTCGGCGTCGTGATGGAGACTCTTGATTTTTAGGATGCAATCGGGGCGCGGCTTGGCCTTTACGCACCAGTCGCAGTAGATGCACTTGTCGGAGTCGATCTCGTATTTATAGTGGCACTGGTAGCAGCGTTGGGCTTCGTCGCCGGAGGCCTCTTCGTCGAAGCCTAGTTCCACTTCTGTGGGTAGATCGCGTTTTCTCAGATCGATCATCGGCATCGGCTGGAGGGGGACTGCATCCATTTCGCGGATACGGCCCGATTCGGTGACATCTTCAATCGTTGCAACATCCCTTAGCCGAATTTTCCCCATCAGGAACTGATCAACGGATCGGGCAGTTTCCTTGGCATGGCCGATGGCTTGAATGAGTGAACTTGCGCCCGTGGAAAAATCGCCCGCAGAAAATATTTTGTCGATGGCTTGTTCTGGTTTGAGCCAGCCGTCGGCCTCGGCGAGTTCGCTCTTAAGCGCATCGTCGATCCATTCGGTGTCGGGGAACTGGCCGGTGGCAAGCAGTATGTTGTCGATCGGGAGTTCAAATTCGCTGCCTTCGATCTCCACCGGACGCCGCCGCCCACTTTCGTCGGGCTCGCCCATTTCGGTGCGGATGAATTGGATGGCCTTGATCTTCCCGTTTGTACCGATATAGGCCTTTGGCGTAACCCTGTATTCCACCGGAATACCTTCGTGTTCGAGCTCTTCGAGTTCGCCGGGCGTAACGAGCATTTCGTTGACGGTACGGCGGTAGCAGACTTTTACCTCGGCTCCCAATCGCAGTGCGGCACGGGCGCAGTCCATCGCCGTAAACCCGCCGCCAATCACGACGACTTGTTTTCCGATCTGTGTGGTTCCCGTATCGTTAACCTCCAGCAGGAAATCAAGGCCGTGGCGGATGCCTTCAAGTTCTTTGCCCGGCAGGTCGAGCAGATTGGGGCGGAGCGTTCCGGCGGCCATGACCACGGCGTCGTTTTGTTCGGTTAGTTTGGAGAGGGGGATGGTTTTTCCAATCTCCGTATTGCAGACAATCTCGACGCCGAGTGCGGTAATCTGTTCGATTTCTTTGGCAATAATATCGCGGGGCAGGCGGAAGACCGGAATGCCTTGGTTCATCATGCCGCCGGGGGTGTTATGCTTTTCATAGACCGTGACACTGTGGCCGAGCAGGGCGAGCTGACGGGCGGCGGCCAGTCCGGCCGGGCCGGAGCCGACGACGGCTACGCGCTTGCCGGAATCCTCAAACCATTTATCCATAACAACGAGATCCTGCTGTTTAAAATCAGCGGAGGAACGTTTTGAAAAGCAGATGGCCACTGGGTCGCCGAGGTCTTCCCAGCCGTGCCGGCATTCCGATTCGCACGGGCGGGCGCAGACTCGACCCAGCACGGCGGGGAATACATTGTCGCGCAGGTTAATGTGGTAGGCCTCTTCGTGGCGGCCTTCATAAATGGCCGAAAGGTAGCCGGGAATATCGGTCGAAGCGGGGCAGGCTTTTTGGCAGGGAATATTTTTTCCGAGCCAGTCAAAGTCCTTCGGCGCATCGGCCTTGCCGTTGAGCCTGGAGAGTGCGCAGGAGTTGAGCGGGGCATCGCCCGCCTCGCGGGTTTCGTTCCAGCCGCCGAGGGTATAGTCCTGTGGCGAAAGGTGTGTGCCGCCCTCTTTATCCTTCCGTTTGGAGGCGTCGATGATCTTCTGCATTTGCGGATGGGTGCTGCCTTGCGCCAGCGCACGGCCGGCGAATACGACGGCGGAAAAGACGTCGCCGCGCGTGGCTTCGCGCTGATGGTGGGCGAGGGCAATCAGTTCACAGACGCGCGATTCTTCCGGCACACCCTGCCGGCAGAGCAGTTCCACCGCTTCGTCGCACCGCCCGGTATTGATTAGCTCTTCGGCTTCGGCTAGCAGTTGTTTCATTTGATCAGTTCCTGAAAGGTTTTAACCCCGATGCGTTCACAGAAATCGACAAAGCGCTCGTCGTTTCCATTGCGGGTTTCGAGGTAGACATCGAGAATCTTTTTTACGGCGCAGACAATTTCTTCGGTCGGGGCATCGCAGAGATATTCGGCAATCTTGCCCGCCTCGCTCAGCTTGCCCCCCACAAAGATGCTGTAGCCCTCGGTGCTACCACCCTCGGCATTGCGGGTACGAGTTCCGCGCAGGCCGATGTCGGCAATCCACGCGTGGGCGCAGTTGTTGGGGCATCCGGTAATGTTAATCCGCAGGGTGCCGATGGCTTTCCAGTATTTCTCGTCGGTGGCCAGCGCGGCGTAGAGGCGGTGGTAGGCGTCGGGTGAGTCGGAGATCGCCATCTTACATAGGGTGGTGCCCACGCAAGCCACGATATCGGGAAGGTGCTCGTGGCCTTCGGTGCGGAAACCCGTTGTATGGAGAGCCTTGATTAGTTTTTCAACATTCTCGTTGGGCACATCGTGCAGCTCGATGTTCTGGCGATTGGTAAACATGACGATACCGCCGCCTCGTTCGTCGGCCAACTTGGAGATGGCGCGCGACTGTGCCGTTGTGAGTTCCGAGCGCTCAATCATGATGCGTACGATGCTTTGGCCAGTTTCCTTCTGCGGAATCACCGCCTCACCGTTGATCGACATTCTTCCAATCGCGGGTACGGGATGATTAGCGAAAACGATGGCATCCAATTCTTGGACCCCTTTTTCTTTCATGATGTCGATTAGGACTTCACCGAATTTTTTTGCCCCCATTTGATCCACGACCACTTTGAGCCGAGAGTGGGTACGTTTGCGGCGGTCGCCATGGCGACGGAAGGCTTCGATCGCGGCGCGGGTAACGTCGAGCACAAGTGCCTCGGGAACCCAATCAAAAATAAGTTTGGCCAAATAGGGGCGAGCGCCGAGCCCGCCGCCTGCGTGGTATTTCCAGCCAACGGTTCCGTTGCGCTCAACGGGCACCCAGCCTTGGCAGTTCATCAGTGTCTGCGCCAGCGCATCGTTGCTCGATGCCACGCTGATCTTATGCTTGCGCGGCAGGTTGCGTTGGTTTTGGATTTCATCGTCGGCGGCCATGGCGCGGATCAGCTTGAGTGAGTCGCCGACCTGTTGGGGTCCGACTCCGGCGAGCGAGTCGCCGATGATATTGCGCGGCACATCGCCGCAACCATTCTTGGTGGTGATGCCTACCTCGGCCATACCTTCTATAATTTTATAGATGTCTTCTTGGCGGATCCAATGGAACTGAAGCGTTTGGCGCGTGGTGATGCAAAGCTCGCCTTGAGCATATTGCTCGGCCAGATCGACCGCCCGGTTAAACTGTCGGGTCGTCATACGACCCCCGGGGGTTACGATGCGAATCATGAAGAAGCTGGGCTGTAACTGGTGGTAGACACCGCTCCATTTAAACATGGCTAACTCATTGGGAGAGATTGCGGTGAAGGGTCGCGCGGCAATCTCGCGGAAGTCAAAGTCTGGATCAATTTCCAGTTTATCCTTTTCCACTTGCGTTAAACCGGGTTGTGCTTTCATTATTCACCTCGTTTTAAAATTGATGGGGCGGATAATAGCTGGAATGATGATCGGATCAATCACTAATTAATTAAACTGTAATGAATATACTCATTTAAACTTGAGTGTTTTATAGGCCAATGAAAAACAACCTTCTCACATGTGCATATTCAACCTGTCCAAACGACACGTTTATCTTTTGCCAGTTGGCCAAAGAGGCTGATATTGAGGTGCACCTGCACGATGTTGAAACGCTTAATCAGTTGGCCTTTGAGGAAAAGTTCGACATTACCAAGCTCTCGTTCCACGCGTGGTTGCTTTTGCAGGACCAATACCAGTTGCTCAATGTCGGTGCCGCACTTGGCCGAGGGTGCGGGCCGTTGGTGATTGCCCCCAATGCCAATTACCTAGTGCCTAGTGCCTCGATCGCCATTCCCGGCGAATATACCACGGCGCACTTGCTGCTCCGACTCTGGAACCCGGAACTCAAAAACCGTATCTTCATGCCGTTCGACCAGATCATGGACGCGGTCGAGTCGGGCAAGGCCGATGCCGGGGTCATCATTCACGAAGGCCGCTTTGTTTTTGAAGAACGCGGTTTCCAATGTCTGGCCGATTTGGGCGAATGGTGGGAGGGCGAGACCGGCCTACCGATCCCGCTCGGTTGCATCGCCGCCAAAAAGAGCCTCGGAGCGGAGCGCATCGCGCAGTTTGAGCAGCGGCTAAAACAATCCATCCAGACCGCCTTTGACGATCCCGCTTCGACCACCGACTATGTGAAGGTCCACGCGCAGGAACTCGAAGACAAAGTAACCCGCAAACATATCGAAACCTACGTGAACGACTTCACGCTGGATCTAGGGCCCGAAGGTCGTACGGCCATCGACACATTGAACAAATTGGCGAAGGCTGCAGGAGTTATTTAATGATAGGAATACTATTTGCCACACAGATGGAGGCGCAGCCGTTTCTGGATAGGGGAGAGCTGGATGGTACCGTCACCGTAATTTGCGGGATGGGTCTGGAGGCGGCGCGGGTTGCCACCGAAGAGCTGATCGAAAAAAACGAAATCACCTTGGTTATTAACGCCGGGGTGTGCGGTGCGCTCATTAACCGGATCGAACGAGGCGCGGTCTATCGTGTTTCGATGGTGAGCACGGAACATCTCAAAACGGGGGTTAACGTGGGGATTGGCGTTGGTCTGAAAAGGTTGGTCAGTGTGGATGAACCGGTTTTTGAGTCAGGCCGCAAAAAGGAGCTTTCCAAATATGGTGAGCTCGTCGATATGGAAGGCTATGCCGTCGCCCGCGTCTGCGAAGCGCACAGCATCCCTTGCATCCTGATCAAAGGCGTGACTGACTTTGGCGACGGCAATGGCAAGGCCGACATCCAAACACACATTGCTTCTGTTTCCGAAACGGTGGCTGAGGCGGTTGCCGGGATCGTAGACGGGTCTTCTAGCTCCGTTACGGCAGAGAGGTCTGCTGGCAGTGCGCATGCAACGGAGCTGGAAGCTCCGTCTACGTTGATGCAAAAGCTCCACTCGTTTACGAAGATCGAGCACACCCTCTTTAGTCTTCCCTTGTTGTTTGCCGGGGCGTGGCTCGGGGCCGGGAGGGCGATGCCGCCGATCGCGACGCTCCTGCTAATCGCGTTCGTTGGGCTAGGCGCGCGTACCTTTGGCATGGCGATTAATCGTATCTTGGATAAAAATATTGATGCGAAAAACCCACGCACAAAAAACCGAGAGTTACCATCGGGTAAACTTTCCATGGCGCAGGCGTATGGCGTGGCTCTTGCCGGTGTGCTTCTCTATTTTCTGGGGTGCGCTTTGCTGGGAACAACGGTGCTCAAGTTTTCGCTGGTTCCGCTGGTTCCATTGGCGCTCTATTCCCTGCTTAAACGGTTCACGCCCTTGTGCCACTATGGAATCGGAATCTGTCTGGGGTTGGCCCCGCTCGGAGCCTTCGTGGCGGTAACCAACAGCTTGGCTTTTACGCCTGAAGTGGTGCTTTTGGCTCTCTTTACCTTTTGCTGGATCAGCGGATTCGACATGATCTATGCCCTAATGGATATCGACTTCGATCGTGCAAACGGGGTGCGCAGTCTCCCGGCGGCATTGGGTTCGTCCGGGGCTCAACTGGTTGCGGCCATCACGCATCTGGTTTCCTTCGCGGCGCTGGTGCTACTGTGGATGTCGGTCGGCGGGACGCTTTCGTTTATGGCCCTGTTGGTTTCGGCGGGGGCGTTCGGTGCGGGCTACTTGCAGAGCATTCCGGTGCATGTTAGGTTTTTCCCGATTTCCGCCATTGCCGGCATCGCGGGTGCGCTGGTGGTGTTGTTGGGATAGAATGGGTGCAACGGATGGATATAAGCAACGGAATGGGCAGGAGATCCGCTGCTTATATCCATCCGTTGCTAAAAAGGACTTACTATGAATTTGGTTGTGGCAATGACGGGGGCTTCGGGTGCATTGGCGGCGAAGCTGCTGATTGAAAAATCGCAGTGGCCGGTGACGCTGGTCGCCAGTAAAATGGGGCGCGTGGTGTACGAGCAGGAGGTCGGTTCGTTCAAGGACCTCGAAGTCATGGCTTCTACCGTCTGGAAGGATGGTGATCTGACGGCGACGATTGCGTCGGGCTCGGTTCCCACGGTTGGAATGGTGATTCTGCCTTGCTCAGCCAACACCCTGGGAAAAGTCGGCGCGGGGATTGCCGATTCGCTGGTGACGCGCGCGGCGCATTGCCAATTGAAGGAGGGGCGCAAGCTGGTGCTCTGTGTGCGCGAGGCACCGTGGACGCTGATAAATACGCAGAGTGCAGCGACGGTTGCGGCGGCGGGCGGAACCATTATGCCGATCTCCCCTCCATTCTACATGGCCAAGGGGCGCGATCCCAACGAAGTTTCAATCGTCGAAATGCTCAGCTACTACGTCGACCACGTCCTCTCCCTCTTCGGGCAGGAACCACCTCGGACATGGGCGGATGTGAGGTGAACCACGGAATACACAGAATACACGGAAGAGAAGATGCGGTGGTTCCGTGTATTCCGTGGTTAAACAAAAGGAATTAAGATGTTTAAGGATTTGAGGGAATTTATCGATGCGCTGGAAAAGCGCGGGGACTTGGTGCGGGTTAAGGCGGAGGTTGATCCGGATCAGGAGATTACCATCATCCAGCACAAGGTGCTCGCAGCGGGCGGTCCGGCCTTGCTGTTCGAGAATGTGAAGGGCTCGCCGTACCGTCTGGTGAGCAATCTCTATGGAACACCCGAGCGCGTCCAGAGGGTCTTTGGTCGTAATCCGCGGGAGATTGGCGAAGAACTGGCGAGCATGAAGGACGAAATGATGCCACCGACGCCGTCCAAACTTTGGGGCCGACGCAGTACGATCAAAAAGGCGCTGGACATGCGCATGAAAACCGTCCGCTCCGGCCCGATACTGGAAACCGTTCATGAACCTGCTAACCTGATGCAGCTGCCGGTGCTCAAGTGCTGGCCGCTCGATGGCGGAAACTCTTTCACCCTCCCGCT
>JAUXGY010000335.1 GCA_030621805.1 Kiritimatiellales bacterium
CGTAAAACAAAAATAAAACGTAACTACTCAGCTGCACTATGTGCTGAAAGCACTACACAGTCTAGCCCATGGCAAAGCCATGGGAATCGATATGGAAGAGAAATCTTGCCCTGTAGGGCATACGCGTCAACTTAACTGCCTACCCCTGCTCCCGCAGGGAACCAAGCGGATTTTTTCGCTTTAGGATGAACAGGTTGCGGTCTTCGACTTGCCACTCCCAGCGCTCGCCTTTTTCTACTTCGGCAGCCTCCGCCACCGCTGCGGGCAAGTTGACATAAAACGATTTTGTCTGCCTGCGCTCCACACGCTGTATTTTCACCTCATAGCCCATTGCGTCTCCTCTTTGCTTTTTTTCGATCTATCAATAGTATATATACTATTGTTTAGATCAAGCTCAACCAGAAAGGAATTTCCATGAATCAGATCGAAGCCTTGCTTTCAAGGGCGCAACTCTCCGATGAAGCAACCATGCAGTTGGCCAAGGAAAAGGGATTCGCTGTGCGAACCCCCAGAAAAATCACCCCTTACAACTTTTTGCGCCTCTCGCTTGAAGAATCGCTTTGCAGCCAACCCAGCTACAACGACATGGCTGCACGGCTCAACACGTCAACGGGCATTTGCGCCAGTCGGCAAGCGTTTTGCAAAAGGGTCAACGACGGGTCTGTCGCTTTCATGCAGGCGGTTCTTGGGCTAATCATGAAAACCAAAACCGCTCCGTCTGAAGGTTCTTGCGCCTATGGCCGCATACTGGTCCAGGACAGCACGGTGATCCGGCTGCCGAAGCGGCTGTACGGAGATTTCTCGGGCGTCTCCAATGCCCATTCAACCTTGTGCAATGCCCGCTTGCAGGTTACCTATGACTTGTTGTCCGGTGAGTTCGAGTCATTTTCCATCGATACATATAGCAAAAACGACAGTACTGCCGCCCCGGAACTGGAACTACGCTCAACTGACTTGGTATTGCGCGACCGCGGATACCTCAGCGCAGATGAAATCCAGCGGCACATAGATGCCGGTGCTGACTGCATCTACAGGCACAAGCACAACACCATCTATAAAGATCCGCAAACCGGAAAACCCATCGACCTCCTCGCGAAGCTTCGGCGCCACGGGACTCTCGATATGGACGTGAGGCTGAGCAACGGCACCGTTTGCCGACTGGTCGCGGCTCCTGTCAACGAAGAAACAGCAAACCTGCGGCGACGAAAGCTCAAGAAAGAACAGAACGGCCATGCCCCATCGAAGAACCTGCTCGAACTCGCGTCATGGACCTTGCTACTAACCACCATCGACTGCAACAAGGCAACCTTCAAACAGCTACTGGATCTATACGGTTTGCGTTGGCGCATTGAAATCATTTTCAAGGCATGGAAAAGCAACATGAATTTCGCGCAGATCCACAACGTGTCGAAAAAACAACTACTGGTGTTGCTAACCGCTCGGCTCACAATGGCCGTTGCCTTCACCCATTTTCTGTACCGCCCGCTGTGCAAAAATATGCGCACCGGCTTCGCCCGCGAAGCCAGCCTGATGAAAACCATCCGGTACTTCGCAAGAAATCCGGAACAGATCGGGAAAGCCATCCGCATGCTGCACGGCGAAGAATCCGACAACGGATTGCTCGCGGCCCTGGTGCGCTACTGCGCCTATGACAAACGCAAGCGACCCTGTCATAATGAAGAAGTGGAACGAATTGTTTTTGGAAAAACAACCTTAAGTTGACGCGTATGCCCGTTGGGGCAACAACAAATTCCCCCGAAGGGGAAGACCATAATTAGCCATGGGTGCAAGCCGTGGACAGCAGATAAAAACCAGACAAACCCCGGAGAGGTTGCCCAACATATGTCAACCTACACACAAATCCTATATCACATCATCTTCGCCACGAAAAACCGCGAGCCGGTATTGCGCAAAGAGAATGACGATTGGTGTTGGGAAACCCCGTTGGGGTTTATATATTGTTTGCATCACGGATTCCATGGGTTTGCACCCATGGCGATTAACGGAAAGCCCCGTTGGGCTAACAAACAATTTCCCCAAAGGGGAAGGCCATTCGTAACCACGGGTGCAACCCGTAGATTATGGAACTGGATTAACCGTATAGGATATACAGATGACAAAAACGATTAATGTTAAAGGCGTAAAATTTGGGGGCAAGAACCCGCTGGCGATGATCGCGGGGCCGTGTGTGATCGAAAGCCGCGAAGGGTGCATGGCGATTGCGGACAAGCTGGTAAAGATTTCCAAGCGGCAGAATATCCCGCTGGTGTTCAAGGCGTCGTACGACAAGGCCAATCGCACCTCGATCCACTCCTACCGCGGCCCCGGCATCTCAAAGGGCCTCGAAATTCTCGCCGAGATCAAAGAAAAATACAGCATACCCGTGCTGACCGATGTCCACAGCGTCGAGGAGATCCACATTGCCTCGAAGGTCGTCGATATTATCCAGCTCCCCGCCTTCATGATCCGCCAGACCGACTTTGTGGTGGCCGCCGGCGAAAGCGGCGCGGTGGTTAACGTGAAAAAGGCGCAGTTCGCCGCGCCGTGGGACATGGCCAATGTTGTGAAAAAAATCGAGTCGACCGGCAATAAAAAAATCATGCTCACCGAGCGCGGTGCGTCGTTTGGCTACAACACGCTCGTCGCCGACATGCGCAGCCTAATCATCATGCGCGAAATGGGCTACCCCGTCATCTTCGACGCCACCCACTCCGTGCAGTCACCCGGTGGCCAAGGCGATACCTCCGGCGGCGACGGGCGCTTTGCCCCCTACCTCGCAAAGGCGGCCACGGCGGTCGGCGTCGACGGCCTATTCATCG
>JAUXGY010000269.1 GCA_030621805.1 Kiritimatiellales bacterium
GAGGGCAACAGCGGCGGGCCGTTGATCGATGTTGATGGGCGCTTGATTGGCATTAACGCCGCCATCCAGACCGATACCGCCGAGCGGAGCGTGGGGATCGCTTTTGCCGTTCCCTCCAACCTTGCGATGGCGATTGCAAAATCCCTGATCGAAAGCGGCAAGCACCAGTGGCCCTGGGTTGGTGCGGCGTTTGGCAAGGCCGGAGCCCACGCGGTGATCAATCAGGTTTGGCGCGAAACACCCGCCGCCGAAGCGGGGATGAAGCCCGGCGACACGATCCTTGAAGTGGATGGAAAAAAGGTAACGGACCAATTCGATATCTACCGCATTATCTATAACCACGCCGTGGGTGAAACCCTTCGTTTTTTGGTGTTGCGCGATAAGGAAACCCTACTCGAATTCGATCTCCTCCTTCAGGAATTTCCCGGGGAATACTAATCGTTTTAAGAAAAGGATATGCCTGTTATGAAAAAGAGAAATAGTCGGCTTGTGGCCGCAGAGATTCTTACCCAGTGGTTTGTCGAACACCATTTTCCAGACCGACAGTTAGCGAAGATTGAACACGATAATGCCTTCATTATGGAGGTCGTCAACGGGGTCGTGCGCAATCAAAAGATTCTCCAGTGGTTGGAGCAAGGTATGGTGCCCAAAGAGCCGGATCCTTTTTTCAAAGCGGTGCTCTACGTCGGCCTCTACCAGTTGCTCTTCATGGACAACGTCGAGGAATATGCCGCGATCAGTGAAACGGTCGAGGCCGCAAAGGGGCGGCCCGGGGGCCCCGGCAATGCCAAGATGATCAATGCCGTGCTCCGCCGCGCTCAGCGCGAGCGCGAGGAGATCTTCCGCGAGCTCAAGCGGCAGCCCGAAAACATCCGTCTCTCGCATCCCGACTTCCTGCTGGAACGCTGGCGCCGCCAGTTTGGTGAAATTGAAGCCCGTAAGCTGGCCGAATGGAACAACCATCCGCCCCGAACCATTCTGCGCGTCGAACAGGGGGCGATTGCCGCTCCGGAATTCGAGGGTAAGCTAGCCGAGGCGGGGATCGAGTTGGAGCCGCATCCGTTCAGCGATCGAGAAAAATTCTATACCCTGCCGCGCGGCTTTTCTGTGCGTCAGCTTCCGGGCTATGCCGAAGGTTGGTTCACCATCCAGGACCCCGCCACCTCCGTTTCCGTTGATCTGCTCCGTCCGTTTTCTGGCGAGGCCGTACTTGATGCCTGCGCCTCCCCCGGCGGCAAGACCGCTATAATTGCCTCGCGCATGCGGGGTGAAGGCGAGCTCGTTGCCATGGATCTACATGACGACCGCATGGCCGTGCTCAAAGAAAATATGGAGCGCCTCAATCTCGGTTGGGTTGAACTTATTCAGGGGGACGCCCGTGACCCGAAGAAAGCCCTGGGCGATCGCATGTTCGACGCGGTTTTGCTCGATGTTCCGTGTCTCAACACCGGCGTTCTGCGCCGCCGGATCGATGCCCGCTGGAGAGTCAATACCAACCGTCTCAAGGCGATCACCGAAATTCAATATGACCTACTTTCCGCCTGTGCAGAGTTGCTCAAGGAAAATGGGCGGATTGTCTATAGCACGTGTAGCCTCGAACCCGAGGAAAATGAAGACCTTGTGGCGCGTTGGGTGCGCGAACACCCCGGATTCAGTAAGACCAAAGCAAAGAAAACCTTCCCTCCTAAAACGGGAACCGACGGAGCCTTTGCCGCCGTTATTCGGCGGGACTAAGGTATTTTGGCGGAAAGGTCGGAAGGGTCAGGTTCCAATGCAGAGCGGCAATCCGGACGCCCAGGGTGGCTAGGATAGCGAGCGGAAGGGCGAGGGGTGCGGGCCAGTGAAAATGGATAGAAACGGCCAGTAGGGACGCCCCCAAAAGGCTGGCCAGCGCATAGATTTCCTTATGGAAGATTAAGGGGATTTTTCCGGCGAGCACGTCGCGGATAATGCCGCCAACGACGCCCGTCGTCATGCCCATGATGATTGAAATGCCGAAGGAACCGGTGGTTTGGAAACTGGTTTGGAAACCGATTACGGTGAAGACGGCTAGCCCCACCGCATCGGCATAGGCAATGGCCATTTCGGGAAGGCGCCATCGGTGCGCCACCACGAAGGTTCCTATGGCGGCCAGTGCGGCAATGGCGAGATAGTGCGGGCTTGAAATCCAGAAAACCGGATGGTGACCCAAGACCACATCGCGCAACGTTCCTCCGCCGACGGCGGTAACGCAACCGAGGATCACAACACCAAAGGTATCCATCCGCTTTCTTCCGGCAACGAGCGCACCTGTGATGGCAAAGACCGCTGTGCCGACTAAGTCCAGAGCATGTATGATCGAATCCATGGGATCAGTCCATGGCGGTTTCGACTGCGATGACGGTGCCTGCAAACTCCACCACTTGGCCGGGGCGGATCTTGCAGCGTTTGCGGGATTCGGGTTGGCCGTCGACGGTGACGAGGCCTTGTGCGACGACCTCCTTGCCTTCGCCGCCAGACATCACAAGGTTGGCGGCTTTGAGGAGCTTGCAGAGTTCGATGTATTCGTCTTTGAGTTGGAAGATCATGCCCCCGCCCCCTTCTTTAGTTTCCGGACGAGTTCGAGATTCTTGAAGGGGGCACGGCGGCGGTTATAGAGCGCTTCCATTTTTTCTTCGAGGGTATTCCAGTCGTCGGGAGAAGGCGGGGTTTCGTAGTCCCAATATTCTTCGTCGGAGCGCTTGGTCTGCCACTTCATTCTCCCTTTTCCGAGAAAGGTAATGCGGATCTTGCGCTTAATGCCGTCATCGAGTCTTTCGATCCATTCAATGTCTGCTTTCACACGGGGGTTCCTCGGGGAAAGGCTATTTTGGGTAGAACCAACGACTCGCTGTTCCGACGATGAAGCAGACTCCGGCAATGATAACTCCCACGACGGGGAAGAGCAGGCGGCGTTGGTTGAGTGCAGGATCGTACAATGCTTGCTCTCTCAGAAAGAAAAAGAGGGAAATGGAAACTGCCAGTGCGATAATCGCTACCCACCAGAGCAACGCCTTTGGATTGAATGGACCTTTTTTAGCCTTCATAGAGGAGCCGATTTATGCGGGAACAACCCTAGTTTATCAAGGAGAAACGTGATGAATGTACTCTTCCTTGAGCCACCCGTTTTTTCCGTCGTATTCGATTTCGATCCATCCCTTGGCATCTGTGCTGCGCTGGCGTACCAGTGCCGCAAGCGGCAGGCTGTAGTGGGCGGTATTTCCTTCGACGGGTCCGTAGAGCGCGGTGGCACCGGATTTAACGACGACCCCTTCCGGATGCTTCTCGAACTGCTGCCAGTTCCACCACCCTCCGGCGGAAACGAGAATGAGTGTGGCGGGCAATAGGCTCAGCTTGTATAGGGCCCGTTTGGCGGGGCGGATAAGCAGGCCGAGCAGGAGCAACAGCGTAAAGAGGATATACGCTCCGATGGCCACCTTGATCCATTCGGGCTGCGAGAGCAGGGAGAGAACTTTTTCGAGGGGATCGGGTGCGGGCTCTGCGGCTCCGGCGGCATTGAGGGCAAAGTGCATGTTGGCGCGGATGTCCGGGTCGCGGGGCGCGGCATACCAGGCCG
>JAUXGY010000031.1 GCA_030621805.1 Kiritimatiellales bacterium
ACATTGAAGAGCCCTATTTTCAATACACCATCGACGAAGATCTTTGCATCGGGTGTGGCATCTGCGCCGAGGGATGCGATGTCTTTGGAAACGGATCCATGTATCTTCAAGTGAAACACGATCTTTGTGTCAACTGCAACGAATGCGCCATCGCCCATGCCTGTCCGTCCGATGCCTTCAAGCGCGTCCCCGCCTCCGAACCCTACCTTCTCAAATCCGACCGCGAAAAGAGGATTGGCTGATGTTTGAGCGGCGAACCAGCGTAGACGGAGCTTCCAGCTCCGTTTGGATGAACAAAGCGTGTTGGTTCTTGCGCAACGGAGCTGGAAGCTCCATCTACATTATTGCCGCTCTATTGTTGGCACTTCCTGCCCACGCCGAATTCCGATTCCCGATGCCGGAGTTTGCAACGGGCTATGAACACCCGGCGGTGCATACACCCGGCCCATCGAATGCGATGGTGGGGTGGGATATTGTGGTCCTGTTGGCCGCCCTTTCTTTGGCGGCATTCCTTGTGCTGAAACGTCGCAAGCGCCGGGAAATCTTTTTGCTGACACTGTTCTCTCTGATCTATTTTGGTTTCTGGCGCAACGGATGTGTCTGTTCGGTCGGGTCGGTGCAAAATATTATGGCGGGCATCTGCGATCCCGCCTACGGCGTACCCTTAACCGTCCTTATCTTTTTTGCTGCGCCACTCATTTTTGCGCTATTATTTGGCCGGGTTTTTTGCGCGGCAGTCTGTCCGCTTGGGGCAATTCAAGAGGCCGTTGCGATCAGGCCGGTCAAGGTTCCGCTGGCCGTCGAAAAAGTGCTCTCCATCCTCCCCTACATTTATTTGGGTCTCGCCATGCTTTCCGTTTCCATGGGCGCGGGCTTCATTATTTGCCAGTACGATCCATTCGTTGGTTTTTTCCGCATGGGAGCAAGCTTTAGCATGTTCATCTTCGGCGGCCTCATGCTGGTGCTCGGCATATTCGTTGCGCGACCCTACTGCCGCTTTCTCTGCCCCTACGGCGTGTTGCTTAATTGGTGCTCCAAGTTGTCGCGCCACCATGCCACCATCACCCCGACCGACTGCATCCAGTGCGAGCTCTGCACCGACTCTTGTCCGTATAACGCGATTAATGAACCCACACCCGACCCGTCGCCTGAAACCCGCAGCAAAGGGGCGTGGAGATTGGGACTGTTGATTCTTCTTGTCCCGCTCATGATCCTGCTCGGTGTTGGTGTCGGCAGTCTTTTGAAAGAGCCGCTCTCGCGCATGCATCCGACCGTGCAACTGGCCGAGCGCATCGCCGGCGAGGAGCTGGAGCGCTATGCCGAAACCAATATTGAGTCCGAGGCCTTCCGCGCATCCGATACCCCCAATGAGGAACTCTATGCGGAAGCGCTGGAACTCAAGGAAGGCTTTGGACGCGGTGGAAAATGGCTAGGAGCCTTTGTCGGGCTGGTGATCGGTTGCAAACTGATCGCTGTTTCCATCCTTCGGAAGCGCACTGGCTACGAACCCGACCACGGCACCTGCTTTAGTTGCGGCCGCTGCTTTAAATATTGCCCGGTGAAGGAGTGATTGAATGAACGAATTTAAGCAAAGACCTGTTTTGGGATTGATCGCGCAGAGCGTGGCGTTGGTGGCGGCGCTGTTTTCGCTGGTGATCTGTATTTTGCTGATGGCCGATTTTGTGCGGATTCAAATGATGGATCCGCTGAACGATTCGCATCTGCTGGAACTGCGCGAGCAGCTGGCCGATACAACGGAAGACAGCGAGGCGGTGATTGCGCAGATCCGCACGTTCGATCTTTATGCTCGCCGCGCCTTTTTCAGTAATCAGGAGCAGCGCCGCACGGGTGGACTCTTGTTGCTCGGTGGCATGGTGGTCTGTTTTATTGCGCTGAAACTTTCCAGCCTTTGGAAACCAAAACTTCCAGAGGTTGGAAAGCATGACTCGCCGGATCATTGGGAACTCAATTCGCTGTTTCGCCAGCTCATGGCCGGGACGGGTATTTTCCTGGTTGTGGCTTCGCTATTTCTTGCCTTTGCGGTGCAGAGCGATCTGACCAGGGTGCTTGCCCGTGGGGTTGAGCAGGCTGGAAAGCCTGCTCCACATGTGGGGCAGACTTTCCTGTCTGCCCTTCCAGAGGAAATGAAGGCCAACTGGCCATCGCTACGCGGGCCGGGTGGGATCGGCGTGGCGTACATTGCCACCGCTCCAACGAACTGGAATATTGAAAGCGGCGACGGGGTGCTATGGAAAACGGAGGTTCCCGTCCATGGCTTCAACTCGCCGATCATTTGGGGCAACCGCCTGTTTCTAACCGGAGGCGACGAGGAGGGGCAGGAGGTTTTTTGTTTTGATGCCGATACCGGCACACAGCTCTGGACCCAAACGGTGAAAACCTCCTTTGAATTGCCTGAGGTTTCGGAAGATACTGGATTTGCCGCGCCCACGATGGCCACGGATGGAATGCGTGTCTTCGCCATTTTTGCGACAGGCGAGCTGGCGGCTTTCGACTTTGAAGGTAATCGGGTTTGGCAAAAGAACCTTGGGGTTCCGACGAATCCATACGGCATGGGCTCGTCGCTCATTAGCGATGGTGAACGGCTGTTTGTCCAGTATGACCATGAGGATTCGCAGAAGGTGATCGCACTGGATTGCGCAACCGGAAATCCCGTTTGGGAAATGCCGCGCAAACACATTTCGTGGTCCAGTCCGATATTGATTGAAACCGAAACCGGAGTGCAACTGATTCTCAATGACGAGGAAAATGTGACGGCCTACGATCCTGTTTCAGGGGTAGCGCTCTGGACGATCAAGTGTCTCGGCGGCGAAGTGGCTCCATCGCCCGCCTACAACGGAAACGGAATTATTTTTGTGGCCAACGAATATGCGCAGGCCAGTGCACTGAAACTCACGGACGGCACACCGGAAATCCTTTGGCAATACGATGAATACTTGCCGGAGATATCCAGCCCACTCGCCGCGAAGAACCTCTTCTTTATCACCACCTCGGCAGGCGACATCGTTTGCCTCGATGCCGCAACGGGCGAGGTAAAATGGGAGGAAGAATTCGATGATGGATTCAACTCATCGCCCGTGCTCGTGGGCGGTCGGATTTATTCCATCGATATTGAAGGTGTGGTGCATATTTTTGAATCGGCGGCGGAATATAAGAAGGTTGCATCCATTGAAATGGGCGAACCCGTCTACGCCACCCCTGCCTTCGCCAATGATCGCATCTACATCCGAGGAGATGAAAACCTCTACTGCATTGGAAAATGAAACCAACCCCACCGGGGGTTCCCGTGAATAGCCACGGGAGAAACCCGTGGATTGTATGATGACAGAAGACATAAATATTTCAAAAATCGACCGGATCATCGAAGAAATCGGTCGCGATGCGGCGGCGGTGATCCCGATCCTGCAAGGTGTGCAGAAGGAATTCAAGCATCTGCCGGATGTCGCATTACGGCGGGTGTGCGAGATCACCGACATCACACCTGCGCAAATTGAGGGCGTTGCTTCCTTCTTCCCACGGTTTCGCCGGACGCCGGTCGGCAAGCATATGATCAGTGTCTGCGATGGCACGGCCTGCCATGTGAAGGGCTCGTCCGCCGTGTATGGTTCCGTGCTCCACGAGCTCGGCATCAAGGAGGGCGACACCGATGCCGCCGGGCTGTTCACCGTCCAGAAGGTGGCCTGCCTCGGATGTTGCACATTGGCGCCCGCGGTGCAGATTGATGAAAAGACCTACGGCCATGTGCGCACGGATACGGTCTCGAACATGATCACCGATTTTCTTGAAAACGAGGCCAACCGGGTTCCAAAAAAGTTTCAGGACCGGGATGATGGTATTTCGATGGGCGAAGTACGCGTGGGATTGGGTTCGTGTTGCGTGGCGGGCGGCAGTGCCAAGATCCGGGATGCGCTGGAGGAAGAACTGGCTTCGCTCAAATGCAACGTCGATATCAAGCCGGTCGGTTGCGTCGGCATGTGCCACCGCACGCCGCTGGTGGAGGTGGTGATTCCGGGCGAGGAACCCGTCCTGTACGCCAAGGTGAGGCCGGAGGACATTCCGGAAATCGTCGAACGGCATTTTTGGTCGGACAGCCCCTTTGTCAAGATCCGTGCATCGGTGGAAAGCGGGCTGAAAAAAGTCTATACTGACGAAGCCCGCAATATTCCCGAACGCTACTCTATCGACGTGCGCGACGAGCCGGTTGCCGATTTTCTTGGCCGGCAACAGCATATTGCCACCGAGCATTGCGGCGTGCTGAATCCATCGGACATGGAAGAGTACAGACGGTTGGATGGTTTCAAGGCGCTTAAAACAACATTCTTTAAATCCGACCCCGAATGGCTCGTTTCCGAAATCGAAAAGAGCAAATTACGTGGTCGCGGGGGCGGCGGATTCCCGACCGGGCGAAAGTGGGCTGCCGTGCAAAACGCTCATGGCGAAAAGAAATATATTATTTGCAACGGCGACGAGGGCGATCCGGGAGCGTTCATGGATCGGATGATCCTGGAGTCGTATCCGTACCGCGTGATCGAGGGGATGATTATTGCGTCGTTTGCGGTGGGGGCGACGGAGGGCGTGTTCTACATCCGCGCGGAATATCCACTGGCGGTGAAACGGGTGCGCCAGGCGCTGGCCGACTGCGAGGCCGCCGGGTTGCTGGGCAGAAATATTTTTGGTAGCGGACACTCGCTGAAGTTGAGGGTGTTCGAAGGGGCGGGGGCCTTTGTTTGCGGCGAGGAGTCGGCGTTGATCGCCTCGCTGGAAGGGCGGCGCGGCATGCCGAACTATCGTCCGCCGTTTCCTGCGGAGAGGGGGTTGCACGGTTGTCCGACGTTGGTGAACAATGCGGAGACCTATTCGCTGGTGCCGTGGATTGTCCGCAAGGGCGGCGCGGCCTTTGCCCAGCTCGGAACGGAGCAGAGCAAGGGAACGAAGGTGTTTTCGCTGGCGGGCAAGATTGAGCGCGGCGGATTGATTGAGGTGCCGATGGGCATCACCATCAACGAGGTGGTTGAGGAGATCGGTGGTGGGGTTGCTGATGGGCGGACGTTCAAGGCGGTGCAGATCGGAGGGCCATCCGGCGGATGCATCCCGGCGGCGCTCGGCGATACGACGGTGGATTTCGAAGCGTTAAAAGAGGTTGGTGCGATGATGGGGTCGGGCGGTTTTGTGGTGCTCGATGACCATGACTGTATGGTGGAGATGGCGCACTATTTTCTGTCGTTCACGCAGAGCGAATCGTGTGGAAAATGCACGCCCTGTCGCGTCGGCACCAAGCGGATGCTCGAAATCCTGACGCGGCTGTGCAATGGGCAGGGCAGGTCAGGCGATATCGAAAAGCTGGAGCAGCTCGCGCAAACGGTCAAGGCGCAAAGCCTGTGCGGACTCGGCAAGACCGCCCCGAATCCGGTATTGACAACGCTCAAGTATTTTCGCGAAGAATTCGAGGCGCATATTGAAGGACGCTGCCCGGCGGGCAAGTGCCAAAAGATGATTGCGTACTCGATCAACGACGACTGTATCGGCTGCACCAAGTGCGCGGTCGAATGCCCCGTGGAGGCGATCAGCGGGGAGCCCTATTCGGTGTTTGAAATCGATCTGGAAGCGTGCGTTCGGTGCGATAACTGCCGACAGGTCTGTCCGGTGGACGCGGTGGTGGTGGAATAGTTTTTGACAGGATAACAGGATGGACGGGATACAAGAATGCCTGAACTAAGAATCAATGGATTGCCGTCGAGTGTGGATGTGGATGCCACGGTGCTGGATGCGGCAGAACTAGTGTTTGTCGAGATTCCGACACTATGCCATTTGAAGGAGTTGGAGCCGGAGGCCTCGTGCATGCTGTGCGTGGTGAAGAACGTTGCGACGGGGGAGCTGATTCCGGCCTGCTCGGCCAAGGCGATCGACGGCATGGAAATTGATACGGAGTGCGACGAGGTGCAGGCCGCACGGCGCGATATTCTTAATCTGCTGTTGAGTGAGCACGTGGGCGACTGCGAAGCGCCCTGCACACGCATTTGTCCGGCGCATCTTGATATTCCGCTGATGCTACGCGAAATCGAGCTTGGCAATATGGAGTCGGCGGCCTGGATTGCCAAACGCGATCTGGCGATTCCGGCAATACTCGGGCACATCTGTCCGGCACCCTGCGAAAAGGGCTGCCGCCGTGCGCAAGTAGACGAAGCCATACCCATCCGTGACCTGCATCGCGATGGTGGTAGGGCGTGCTCGCCGAGCGCGCCGCCGAAGAGCGGGAAAAAAGTAGCGGTGATCAATTCTGGTGCGGCGGGGCTTTCCAGCGCTTGGAAGCTTTGCCAGTTAGGTTATACCTGCACGGTCTTTGATGAGGCACCGCGGGCGGGGGGAACGCTACGCGACCATAAAACACTTCCGATGGCCGTACTCGATGCCGAGCTGGAATGGCTGGCTGGGGCGGGGATCGAATTTAAGTTGGGTTGCACGATTTCCCTTCACACGATTTCGGAGGAATTTGATGGGGTTGTTTTTGCCGGAACAGAATCTTCTGGAATCCATTTTGCCGATGCGTTCTATGCCGAGGAGCACAAGCTTGCTGTGAAGGCGGTAGCGAATGGGAAGGCGGCCGCAATTGCGCTAGATCTTTTTTTGAAGGGCGAGGCTCCGAGGAGCGGAGACCGATTTGACTCGAAGGTCGGGAAATTGCGGGAGAGCGAACTGCAGGAGTTGCTGAAGAACTGTGCGACAGATGAGCAGGCTGGAAAGCCTGCTACACATGTGGGGCACCCCGCAGCTGCGGGGCTGTCGGCCCAGTCCGAAGCTGGGAAGTGCCTGCATTGCGATTGCCGGAAGCCGGTGAGTTGTAAGTTGCGGAAGTATGCGGATCGATATGACGCGGATCAACGGGAGTTCCCAGCGGATGACCGAGGGCGTATCCAGCTGATCGGGCATAACGAGTCGGTTGTGTTCGAGCCGGGCAAGTGCATCAAATGCGGACTGTGCGTGAAAATAACCAAACGCGCGGGCGAGGAACTGGGGCTGGCCTTTGTGGGTCGTGGTTTTAATACGCAGGTGCAGGTTCCATTTGGTGGAAAACTACAGGATGGGCTGAAGGTGGTGGCTCGCGAGTGCGTGGAAGTGTGTCCAACCGGAGCTTTGGTATTCAGGAATGCTGAGGTATGCCTATATCACTAATGATATAAAAGAGATATTATATACTCATTGTCGGGTAAAAATATATCATTACCGATATAGCAAAAAGGGAGTATGGTTTGGGAAAAACGATGAAAGTGGTTCACATAGTTCCGGGGTCGGGCGGCACGTTCTATTGCCAGAACTGCATGCGGGATAGTGCGCTGGTGCAGGCGCTACGACGGGCGGGTGTGGATGCGGTGATGGTGCCGATGTATCTGCCGATGTTTACGGATGGCGATCCGGTGTCGGACGATACCCCGGTATTTTTCGGCGGCATCAATGTTTGGCTTCAACAGCAGGTTCCTTTCTTTCGCAGGACTCCGCGCTGGCTGGATCGGTGGTTTGATTCGAAGTGGATGCTCAAGCGCGCGGCATCGATGGAGGGCACAACTTCGCCAGCGGGGTTGGGCGCAATGACGCTGTCGATGTTGGAGGGGGCGCGGGGGAACCAACGCAAGGAGGTTGAGCGGTTGGTTCAGTGGTTGGTGGAGCATGAAAAGCCGGATGTGGTGCATATTTCCAATGCATTGCTGATTGGTTTGGTGACGGAGATTAAAGCGAAATTGAAGGTGCCGGTGGTTTGTTCATTGCAGGATGAGGATGGATGGCTGGACGCGATCGACCCGCCGTATAATCAGCAATGCTGGGATGCGATTCGTGCGCGGACGGGGGATGTGGATCGGTTTGTGGCGGTCAGCCATTGGTTTGCGGATCGGATGAGTGAGCGGCTAAAAATTCCACGCGAGCAGATTGAGGTCGTACATGTTGGTATTGAATTGGATGGGTTTAAACCGGCGGCGCTTGATTTTGATCCGCCGGTGTTGGGCTATCTTTCGCGGTTGAATGCAAGCTTGGGTTTGGAACGGCTGGTGGAGGCTTTTATCGAATTGAAGAAGGTTGCGGGATTGGGAAATCTGAGGTTGCGGGCAACGGGCGGATTGGTGGGCGAGGATCGTACATGCGTTTCGAGTCTCCGGAAAAAACTGGTGCGGCTGGGTCTGGAAAAGGATGTGGAGTTTGTCGAGGATTTTAGCCGTGAGCATCGGTTGGCCTTTTTATCGTCGCTTTCGGTGCTATGCGTTCCAGTGGAGCGGGGCGAGGCGTTTGGAACGTATATTATTGAAGCGATGGCGGCGGGCGTTCCGGTGGTGCAACCGAATGCGGGTGCGTTTCCCGAAATCATCGAGGCGACGGGCGGGGGTGTGATTTACACGGATTTGGTGGAGACGTTGCAGGAGGTTTTGACGAATCCGGATCAGGCGCGGGAGCTTGGGCAGAAAGGGCGAGCGGCGGTTGAGGCGGGTTTTAGTGTGGAGACGATGGCGCAGAACATGATCGCGGTCTACCGGGGTATTCGACAAAATGATTAAGGACAAAATAATTTTATTTCTGACGTGCTGTGCTTCGGTTTGCTGGGGCGCTTGGCCGACGTATCACGGGGATCCCTCTTTGAAGGGGGTGTCGGACGTTGCGATTTCCGAGAAACCGGAGTTGTTGTGGCGATATTTTGCGGGCGGGGCGGTGGATCATACGCCGGTGTCGGACGGGAAGCGGATTTTTGTTTCGGGAAAGAAGGGAACGATTACCGCCATCGATTTAAAAGGAGCTAAGCTTTGGGAGAAAAGTTTTACTCGTAAAAAGGATACAGGGGAGGACGTGCCGGTGCGGTTCGATGCTCCGCTGGCCTGTGGGCGGGGGTTGGTTTTTGCGGGAACGCGGCGCGGTTTGCTCTATGCGGTGGATGCTAAAACGGGTGCTACAACATGGACGTATGATACGGACGGAACCGTTATGGGCTCGCCGAATTTCTTGGATGAACGGGCGATCATTGTGGTGGATCAGTCGGACGGAGCATTGCATGGGATCGAGATTGAAACTGGAAAAATGCTTTGGAAGACGGAGGGGCAGGAGCGGTGCGATGGGTCGCCGGGCGTCGGAAATGGGCAGGTTGTTTTTGGGAGTTGCGCAGCGGCGTTGCATGTCTATGGGGTGAAGGGAAAACACTTGAAGGATATTGAAGTGGAGGGCGATGGACAGCTTGCGGGCGGCGTGTCCTTGGTTGGAAAGCGCGCCTTCGCAGGCACGCGCGATGGAGCTTTGGTGTGCGTTGATTTGGAAAAGGGCGATGTGGTTTGGAGTAGTGAGGAGTCGGAGGAGCAAACCTTTTCCACTCCGGTTGCTACGGGTAAGCGGGTGGTCTACTCATCGGAAAATGGGTTGGTCTATGCGGTCAACTCCGTGGATGGCGAGCTGGTTTGGAAATTCGATACCGGGGGGACACCCTCGTCGCCCGTGGTGGCAGTAGATAAGATAGCGGTCTCCGCCGATGGAGTCCTGTATGTATTAGAACTCGCCGATGGAACCAAGCTGTGGTCGCAGGAGGTGAGCGACGAGATTACATCGCCGGGACTGATCGGAGGTATGATCGTGGTGGGCGCGGACGATGGAACCGTGAGTGCGTTTGGAACAAAGGAATAAATTTATGCTGAAACTACAGAATGTGTCGAAGGCGTATGATGCGCGGACACCGGTGTTGATGGATGTGAATTTAGCCGTAGCAGCGGGTGAGTCGGTAGCGATTGTGGGCGAGTCGGGGTGCGGGAAAAGCACGCTGTTGAATTTGATTGGCACGTTGGATCGGCCGGATGCGGGGTCGATCGAATTTGATGGGATGGATTTGCTGGGGATGGATGCCAAGGCGACGGCCGCATTTCGGAATCGGAAAATTGGCTTTGTGTTTCAGCTCCATCATCTGTTGCCGCAATGCACGGTGTTGGAGAATGTGCTGGTTCCGACTTTGGTGAATAAAGAGGCGGGTGATGCTTCGGAGAGGGCGTTGCGCTTGCTGGAACGCGTGGGGCTGATGGATCGGTTGTCGCATCGGCCGGGACAGCTTTCCGGAGGGGAGTGTCAGCGCGTTGCGGTGGTGCGGGCATTGATTAATCAACCGAAATTGCTTTTGGCGGATGAACCTACGGGGGCGCTGAACCGTGAGGCGGCGGATGATCTGGTGGGGCTGTTGCTGGAGCTTAACCGGGAGGAAGGCTTAACGCTGATCATGGTGACGCATTCGATGCGACTGGCGGAAAAACTGGATCGAGTATTAACGATGGAAAACGGAATGCTGAAATGATTCGGCTATTGCTATCCGGGTTGCGGTTTTATTGGCGGGCGCATTTGGGCGTGTTGCTGGGAACGGTGGTGGCGGCGGCGGTATTGACGGGGTCGGTGCTGGTGGGCGATTCGGTGGATGGCTCGTTACGAAAAATGGCACTTCAACGAGTGGGCGGAATTCATTATGCGATGCATACGCCGAACCGATTTTTTTCGGGGCGTCTTGCGGAGCGTGTAT
>JAUXGY010000042.1 GCA_030621805.1 Kiritimatiellales bacterium
TTAACCGTCACCGCGATTCTCTTGAAGGTCGTTGCTTCGGCACTGAAAGTATTCCCGAACTTCAATTGCAGCATCGATCCCGAAAAGGCCGAGATCATCTACAAGGTTTTCTACAACATCGGCATCGCCGTGGATACCGAGAAGGGGTTGATGGTTCCCGTAATTCAAGATGCCGACCAGAAAAACATGGTCGATATTGCGGTCGACCTCGGCACCATTGCCAAGAAGGCTCGTGAAGGGAATATCAGTTTGGCAGATATGCAAGGCGGCACCTTTACCATCACTAATCTGGGGGGTATCGGTGGATCTTTCTTCACGCCCATCATCAACTCGCCTGAAGTCGCGATCCTTGGGGTGGGTAGGGCGATTATGGATCCGTGCGTTGGATCGAGCGATGGCATGTGTTCTCCGCGTTTGCGTATGCCGCTCTCACTTTCCTACGACCACCGTATCATCGACGGTGCCGACGGCGCGCGCTTCCTTCGCTGGATCGTCGAGGCCATCGAGGAGCCGATGCTCATCTCGCTCGAAGGTTGACGTAGCCGAGGCGTTGATGATCAAGGAGGAGAAATGAAACAGATATTCCGTGGTATGCTAATGAGTCTGGTATCGATGGCCGCTTTGGTCGGATATGCAGTCGAGAGTTCTCCACCCACCGCTTATGGCCCGACGCCCTCGCCTCAGCAGCTTCGCTGGCATGAGATGGAATTTAATGCGCTGATCTGCTACGGCATTGAGACCTACACGCAGAAAGAGTGGGGCTACGGGAACGACCCGGTCTCGCTGTTTGCACCAACGAATCTCGATACCGACCAGTGGGCGAAAACGTGCAAGGCCGCAGGCATGAAAGGCATTGTCTTCGTCGCCAAGCATCACGACGGATTCTGTCTCTGGCCGTCGAAATTTAACACCGATTACTCCGTCAAGGACGTTAAGTGGAAAAAGGGCCAGGGCGACGTCGTTGGCGACCTTGCGAAATCGTGCAAGAAATATGGGCTTAAGCTCGGACTCTATTTGTCGCCGTGGGACCGCAACCGTGGCGACTACGGCCAGCCGAGCTATGTGGACTACTATCACAAGCAGCTCAAAGAATTGATGACGAACTATGGCGATCTGTACGAATTCTGGATCGACGGCGCCAATGGCGGCACAGGATGGTATGGCGGTGCAGACGAGCGGCGCAGCATTCCCAAGAGCTACTACCAATATGACAAAGTCCGTGCGACGGTTCGTGAACACCAGCCCGATTGCCTTATCTTCGGCGGGCAATATCCCGATGTGCGCTGGGTGGGTAACGAGGCGGGCTATGCCAACACAACCCACTGGAGCCGCTGGTTTAATGAGGCGGCTCCGTATGGCTCGGGCAAGTCGCCGGACGGTGGACGTACGGTGGAGGAAACGGGGTTGAAGGAGGGCACGCACTGGGTGCCTACCGAGGCCGACACGACGCTACTCTATCCCAAAGCGTGGTATCACAAGGCGGGCCGTCCGCCACGCAATCCCAAGCAGTTTTACGACCTCTACTATTCCAGCATCGGCCGCAATTCGCTTTTCCTCCTCGGCGTACAGATCGCGCCGTCAGGGCAGATTCGCCCGCAGGACGTTGTTGCGATGAGCGATTTTGGTGCGCGGATGAAAACAGAGTTTGAAGAAAATTTCGTGAAGGGCGCGAAGATCACCGCCAGCAACGACCGGGGGGTGGGGTATGAACCCCAACATATTTCCGGCGATAACACGAAGGTCTATTGGGCGACGGACGATGGCGTGAGACAGGCCTCGCTGACGCTGGCATTCAAGATGCCCACGACGTTCAATCGCGTTGTGTTACAGGAATATATCCAACTTGGGCAGCGGATCCACGAGTTCATGATCGAGGCGCTTGTTGATGGGCAATGGAACACGCTCGCGAAGGAAACCACCATTGGCTACAAGCGCGCGTTAGAGCTGCCGGACACGACCGCAACAAAGATTCGCGTCACAATGACTACCGATGCACCTGCGCTGATGCTTGCGAATTTGGGAGTCTACAACGCGCCGCCGGCACCGGAAGGCGGCGGGGAAAAAGTGATGAGCCGGAAGTCGACCTCGATTCCCAAAACCGATTGGAAGCTTCTTGGTGTTGATAGTGAGGGCAAGAGCTGCCTGGCCATGCAGGCTATCGACAACCGGAGCGAAACCATCTGGGCCTCAAAGTGGCAGGGCCAGCCGACGCCCCATCCTCATTGGATTGCCATCGACCTTGGCAAGGTCCAGCGTATCGGCGGATTCAGTTATTTGCCGCGTTCAAGCGTGAATACAGACGGCAATATTACGGACTACGAGTTCTATGTTTCCGTTGATGGAAAGAATTGGGGCAAGCCCGTCGCCCAAGGAGAGTTTGGCAACATGAAGAACAACCCGACCGAACAGCTTGTGCGTTTCAAAAGGATGCAAACCACCCGATACGTTAAACTCGTTGCGACGGCGGCAGTGGATGGCAAGCCTTTCACGACGGTTGCGGAAATCGGCATACTCTCCGCCGAGAAATAAGGGCAGAATGCGAGAGATGAAAAAAGCGTTTGATGCCGAGGTCACCGTGCTTGACTATGAAAGCACGGGGGCGCTTTCGGGCTATGCCAACGAACCGTGGCAGATCGGCATGGTGTCGCTGAAAGCCGGCAAGGTCGAGGTGGTGTCCATGTTCGAGAGCCTGCTCCGTGTCGATGCCAATCGCCCATTCAATCCCCATGCCCCCGGGCGGCACGGGATGCTGCGCGAAGAAATCGCACAGGCTCCAACCCCCCAGGAACTCTGGCCGAAGGTGATGCATCGGCTTACGGAATACCCGCTCTGCGCCCACAACGTCGCGACTGAAAAAAAGTTTATCCGCGCCATGGCACCGATGCATCAATTTGGGGTGTGGATCGACACCTTGCGGATTGCCCGTAAGGTGTGGCCCGGTTGCTCGTCCTATGCGCTGGGCGATCTGATGGTCCTGCTTAATCTTAAATGCCGGGTGGAGGTTCTTTGTTCGGGCAGAGAAGCTCACGATGCACTCTATGATGCTGTTGCTTCCGCCATGTTGCTCGAACACCTGCTCGAACAACCGGGGTGGGGCAATGTGACGGTCGGGGAGCTGGCCACAATGTAGATGGAGCTTCCAGCTCCGTTTGGGAAGAACACTGAAATATTCCGATCCTTTGCAAGGTTGATCTTGGCGCACAAGCCCACCCCAATGGAGCAAGATGCTCCATCTACGATTCAGTCAAAAAACCGCTCCAATGGGCACCCCGCGCACTTTGGTTTTGTTTTGCAGTGTTCCTTTCCAAGCCGGACAATGAGGGCGTGATATTCGTTGTAGAGCTGTATGCCTTCGGGAAGGTCATCTGTGAAGAGCTTGGCAATGCTGTCGTACGAGGCCCGTTCGTCGCACCATCCATGCCTCGAAAGAAATCGCATGGTGTAGGCGTCGACGACGAAGACGGGGCGTTTGGCGGCGTAGAGCAAAATGCTGTCGGCCGTCTCCTGACCGATTCCTTTCCACGAAAGTAGCTCGGTGCGCAGGGTGGTAATGGCCTTCTCGACATTTGACCACGCGGTGTTTTGCGTAAGGATGGCACCGAGCATCATCTCCAGTCGTGTGCGACCCGGCCACCAGTGCTGCTCACCCCATCGGGCGAAAAGCGCCTCGTATGTCGGTTGGACAAATGAGTATATCATTTTGTGTGTGGTGGGCAGGCTGGCGCGAAGCCATTCTGGAGGAACGGCAGATCACCCTGCCCACGTGATGGGTCAGTCTTCGGTTTTAACGGTACGGACAGTCCATTGGTCGGTATCGGGATTTCCGACTTTTACGGTGTAGAGCCCTTCCTTGAAGACTCCGGGCTTGAAGCGGTTGCCCTTGATGCGCCGGGCGTAGACGAGCTTTCCGCTGTCCTTTTCGAAGACCTGTACCACGGGGTTTTCCATAGCGGATTTGATTTCGGGGAGCCAGGCGGAGGGTCTGCGGCCATAGTTGTCGGTCTGGTCGATGGTGATGGGCCAGCCGGGGTAGGGGGATCCGTTTCCGAGCGTGGCGTAGCGCGGCCAGTTGGCCATTTCAATCTTGTGGGTTGCCTGATCAAAACGAATGATGCCGTAGCCGGGCATCCGGTCGTGCAGGGCGGCGGGTTGGTGGCCACTGGGTTTTCCGCCAGGGTTGGCTACGGCGTGCAGGGTAACCTTGTTGCCCCACCCATCGAGGAACTCGCCTAGGTGTTCGGGCATGCCGGGGGTTCTGTTTTTTCCGGGTTCGAGGGGTATCCACGAACGCGGGAAATAGTTGGCGATCGAGGGGACGCAGATGCTCCATCCACTATCCCCCCATTCGTCCACACCATGTTGGGCGCTGGTGGCGAGGTGCTGGTCGCCACCGATCATGAAAGTATATCCTTTTCGCAGTGCACGCAGCGCTTTGTTGCGGCCATTGATCGGCCAGCCGTTGGTGTCGGGATCTTGCGAAATACCGCCATCTTCGTTTCGCCAGGTGTGCAGCTGAGAAAAGACGGTGGCGGTGAGCGAGGCCTTCATGGTCGCGCCGTCACTCCAGTCTTCGGTCCATTTTTCGATGAACGCAAGTTGCCGGTCGCCGAGCAAAACGAGTTGGGATTCATCACCTGATTTGGCTTCCGCCGAATCCGGCCCGGTCTTGAACTTGCGGTCTTCGATGACCGCGAAACTCATGGGACCCCAGTTGAGTGCAGTGAAGTAGACACCGATTCCCTGCTCCACGGGAGCGGGGTCGACCGGGTCGGGGAGGTTGGCGGTTTGGGTACGCTCAACCATCTTAACGAAGTCGGCGGGCGCGGTGTAGCCCCCGTCGTTCTGTCGCTTGGCGTGGCGGCCGCTCTGTCCCCAGAAGTTACCTTGGAAGACGTCGTGGTCGTCGGGGATGCAGACGCTAGGGAGGTCGCACGTGAGATCGCGGAAGGCCCACATGTAGACGTACCATTTGTAGAGATAGTCCAGATCGCGCGCGCGGCCGTCAGGAAAGGAGGGGCTGGCGGATTCGTAGACCTGGTCGCCCGAAAAGAAGAGCAGGTCGGGGTCTTGTTTAATCACGTTGGCGGTGAGGTCTGCATGCGGGAACCAGGTGCCGTTGAGCCAGTCGCCTTTGCGTCCTTCCTGATAGCGTCCCCCGGCGCTCACCGAGCGGGAAAGGTTATGGTTGCCTGTGAAAGCGGCAACGGTGAATTTCTGCTTCTCGCGCGGGTTTTGTTGAATGGTGCCGCTCCACGGTTGTTCCTCCGAGAGGGATTTCGGGGCGGTTACGCGGTAGGGAACCTTTTGGGTGTCGTCCCAGTTTTTAATGCGGAAGACCGCCGTGAAGGCCGCAGGATCGATGTCTGCCTTGGCGATGGTTTTCCACGTTCCATCGTGCTGGATTTCGAGGGTTGCTCCTTTGAGGCGGTCTTCCGGCAGGGGTGCCATTTGGGCGGATATTTTGAGAATCTTGCGGCTGACGGTGTAGTGGGTTCCAATCACCGGGCCGAGCCGCCGGTCGGCATGGGCGGCGATGCGGTCGCCGGAACCCTTCCAATGGTTAAACCAGAAATGGCTGATCGCTTTCTTTTGTTGCCCCGGATCGGCAGTGAGTGCAATGTTTCCGATCAGGCGTTTTTCGGACAGGGTGGCTTTGGCTTCTCCGATCAGTTTCTTGCGTTTGGCGTCATGCGCCTGAATCACGAGTCGCCATGAGCTGTCCGATCTCTTTTTTGCGGAGCAGGAAAGGAGGATCTTCTTGCCGTTGACATTGGATTCTTTTTGGCTGCGGGCTAGGGGTTCGGATTCGGTATAGAGCCCCGTTTCGTTGTCGTGGATGAATACGCGCCCAAGATGGTCGATGCCCACAAAGAGGCCCGCACCCGGTCCGGGGGTTTGGTGGATGAGTGCGGCACCGCGGTAGTCCATCTCACCGTTGCCTGCCCCGATCAGGAAGCCCGCCGCGCCGGTTTTTGCATTGGCTTCGATCCAACCGAGTTCGACTTGGAATTCAAAGGAGCTGCCCGATGAATTCAGGTCGTGGCTGAGCAGGTGCAGCGTGCGCATGGGTAGGTTACGGTTGGGGACGCATTCAATACGGCCATCCGCGATGCGCCAGTCCTGGAGCCGGTTGGCCCATGTTTCTGACCCGATCCACACTTGATCTGGAATACCGTCTCCAGAAAGGTTAAAAGAAGGCTCTGCTTTCACGAATGAAAGAGCAAATCCTAAAACACAACCTATTGCTAATAAACGCTTCATTTTTTTACTCCTGAGGTTTGATTATTAAAAGCTTTGTCTTTGGGTGAGATTAAAGATTAGAGAACGATACTTCATTCGTAAAATGGACACAAACAGTATCGTATTTAGATTCGTGAGTTGGGTTGTTCAGCACATTAGAGCCCGGCGGTGAAGGAGATAAAGGCGGCGATACCGGTGAGGTCGGTGCTTCCACCCACGTCGGAAAGGTCGATGCTCGACCACGATCCGCGTGCGCCGAGGCCCAGCATGCCCTTCTCGTAGAGGCGGAATTCGAATCCGGCCCGGGCGTAGAGGCCGAGGCCGAAGGCCGATTCGTGGGTTTCGAAGATTTCGCTTTCATCGGAGTCATCAGGAGTTTCTTCGCGGTCGGAGCTATAGTCGGCATAGACCATCAGCGGGCCGCCTGCTGCATAGAGGCGGACGTTGCGGTTCTTGTCGAGAAACAGGCTGGCGTAGATCCCACCCGCGAGGTCGAACATCCACATAGAGGTGGAGATGCTGACATAGAGGCCGTTTCCTCCGGCAGAGATAAAGTTGATATCGTTGAACTGGAAACCGAGCAGGAAGGAGGTTTCGAGACCATACTGGAAGCGATCACCCTTGGGAAGGGTTCCCCACGCGGCGCCTAATTGGGGAAGGAGGGATAGATCGATTTCTTCCGTTTCTGTCCCATTCGCTACATCAAACTTAAGATTTTCGAACTGCACGGCACCGAGCAGGGCCTGGACGGTGTAGTTATAGTCCCATGTATCGTAGGTGTGGTATTGGGCTTGTGCGGCGGTGGTGGTTAGAACCAGTGCGGTGAATCCGGCCCGTGCAAGTTTAGTCAGGTTGATGGGGTTCCTTTCCAACGGCTAAAGTCCGGCGGTGAAGGAGATGAAGGCGGCTAGACCGGTGAGATCGGTGCTGCCCCCGACTTCGGAGAGGTCGACGCTCGCCCACGAACCGCGCACACCGAGGCCGAGCATTCCGCTTTCATAGATGCGGAATTCAACCCCGGTGCGGGCATAGAGGCCGAGGCCGAAGACGGATTCATTGTTGTCTTTTTCCGGGATACCAACGCCGTCTTCGTTGTAGTCTGATTGATAATTGGCATAGGTTAGGAGCGGACCGGCAGCGGCATAGACCCGAACCTTGTTGTTTTTATCGAGGAAGAGGCTGGCGTAGCCGCCCCCCGCGAGGTCGAACATCCACATGTCTGCGGAGACCCTTACCGTGGTTCCACCGCCGCCACTAGAAGTGAAGCGGATATCATCGACCATGAAGCCAAATAGGAAGGAGCATTCCAATCCGTACTGGAAGCGGTCGCCTTTTGGGATGGTACCCCATCCGGCGCCGATTTGGGGAATGAGGGAGAGGTCTATTTCGGCGACCCCGCCATCTACATCGAGCTTCAGGTTTTCATACTGCACGGCACCAAGCAGAGCTTGCACAATATAGTTTTGGTCCCACTCGTCGTAGGTGTGATCCTGAGCTTGCGAGGCCGTGGTGGTTAGAAGAAGTGCGGTGAATCCGATGAGTGCAGTTTTTGATATTTTCATAGTGTGCCCTTTTTGTTTTCCGCATTTTTTCCGGTTTTGAAGATGGTTTTCCAGTCGTTTTTTATACTGACGATGGTCCATCCCCGTTGGGGAGATTCGTCGAGTCCGCGGTCGAGGCGGCCAATGTGGGAGTCGCGGTCGTAGGCGGTTTCACGTTCTGCGTCGTCATGGTGGATGTAGACGGCCAGCCGCTTGCCGGTTCCGGCGGTGGTCCATTCGAGCATTTGGAAGTCGCCGTCGGAGTTGCCAAAGGCGGCGATGGGTCGGCGGCCAATGTGCAGGTTGATGGTGAGGGGTTTGCCTTCCTTGTCGTCGATAAAGTCGAGTTCGGGAAGGCGGACGATCACGGGCTTTCCATCGCGCAGTTCATATTTAGTTTTAATGCTACTGCCGATCACTTGCTCGGGCGGAATGCCGTACACTTTTTCCGCCCACGGGCGCATGAATTCGATGCCCCCGCCGGAGACGATAAAGGTCTTAAATTCATTGGCGCGAAGGTAGTCGAGAAGTTCGAGCATCGGTTGGTAGACCATTTCGGTATAGAGCTTTCCCGTTTCAGGATGTCGGGCTGTGGTGATCCAGTCGGAGACGATCTGTTCAAACTCCTCGGTGGTGGTGCCCGCGTGGGTGGCCATCGCCATTTCAATCAATGCGTGTTCGCCGCTCGCGAGTGCGGCTTTGGTGTCGCCTTTCAAAACGGAGGCGAAAGGTTCTTTTGTTTTCCACTCCGGATGTTACGGGGCGAGTTGCTTGATGCGGGCGAAGACGAAAACGGCTTGCACATACATCGGCTGTTCGCTCCAGAGGGTGCCGTCGTTATCAAACACGGCAATGCGCTCGGCGGGGATCACAAAGTCGGCAGAGCCCGGCGTTGTGGTGGCCTCAACAAATTCAACAATGGATTGCCGCGCGGCTCCGTCGTTCCACGAGGGCAAAGGGGTGTCGGCGAGAAGGGATGAGACGGAGAGAATAAGAGCGAGGAGTAGGGCTTGTTTTTTCATGGGATTCTCCAACATAAAACCGCCCCGAAAGTTCGGGGCGGTTTTGGTTTTTTAACGGATGTTTAGTGTGCGCCAGCGGCTCCTTTTTCCATGGCTTCGATAACCTTGTCTAGGCTGAAGCTGGCGGGTTTCATGCGCGGAGGATATTCCTGAAAGGTACTTAGAAATTTACCGACATAGGTTTGGGCTGGCACCAATAGGTAGGCGCGATCCAGCAACCAGTCGTAGTAGGTGTTGGACGTGATGATGGCCTGTTCGTAGGGGTCGCGGCGAAGGTTAAAGATTAGCGGAACGCGGAGCGGCACAAAAGGATCCATCCAAACCCGCAGGGTTCCCGGTGTTTTCTGCTGCATGAAGATTAACTTCCAATCTTTGTAGCGCAGGGCGGTCAGGTCGCCGTCGTCAGAGAAGTAGAAAATTTCCTTGCGCGGGCTTTCCACGGCGTTCGGATCTTTCAGGTGGGCGGTGATGTCGTAGCCATCGAGGTGCACTTTATAGTCGCGACTCATCGCCGTGGAGGTATAGCCGTTCAGCAGATCTTCCTTGATGCCGGATTTTCCGGCAGCGGCCACGAAGGTGGGAATCCAGTCCATGTGGTGGACGATTTCCGTGCTGATTGATCCGGGGGTAACCACGCCGGGCCAGCGAAGCATGCAGGGGACACGCCATCCGCCTTCCCAGTTGGTGTTTTT
>JAUXGY010000383.1 GCA_030621805.1 Kiritimatiellales bacterium
CGTCGGGACCGGCAGCATGTTAAGAACAAAGAGCGCCCCGTTCACATAGCTCGCATAATAGAAAAAATTCATGATGGGCTCGGACGAACCGATGCGCGCCATAACCGCCGTGGCCAAAGCAAACAGGGCGCAGAGAATCAGGTTCATGAGCGGCCCGGCAAACGAGATCATCGCGCGCTTGCGGTTGTCGGGCACGGCGGCGGGTTTGACCGGCACCGACCCCCAGGCAATCCCGATCAGGAACAGCATGAAGATGGACTGCCGACCCATTTGCACCAGCGGGTTGAGCGTCAGATGTGCGCGGGGAGTTTCGTCGCCGTAGTAAACGGCCGTCCAGGCATGGGCAAACTCGTGGCAGCAGATTGAAAAGCCCGCCGCAAAAACCCACGAGAAATAGTAGACCGGATCCTCGGTAATACTTTCAACAAACATGCCCTCTCTCCTAATAAACAAACAGGCCGAGCAACAGGAGAACGAGGCCGAGAGCGGTCTTGGCCAGAGCCGCCGCCTTCAGTAGCGACGCATTGTTCATGAACGGCTCATAGGTTTTGCGGAACCACCAGGGCGACATCAACAGCACGAGGCCGTAGACGATCCAGAGATAGACCACGGCACTCATAATCTGGAACAGGGGTGCCCCGGATGTAGAAGCTGTTTTTAGAATCGGCACGGCGATCAGCAACAGGAACCCACCGAGTGCGCGCGGCGCGAGCAGTTCCTTTATATAGACCACGCAGGCAAAGAAAACCACCGGAGAGAGGATGTAGATATATTTCTTGTAGGCATCGAGGAAGCCCATGTTCATCCCCAGCGCCTCCTTCGCGCCGAGCCAGCAGCAAAGCGCCGTCAAGATCCACGCCGGAACCGTGCTACGCGGAAATAGCTCCGCAAAGCGCTTAATCAGCTCCGGGCGCAGCACACCAACCAGTCCGCCCGCCGTTGCCAACGCACCCAATATTATCGCAATCCACTGAAGTGTCATAAAATCATTCCTGTTTAAACCGGCGCGCAGAATTGCACGAATGCGCCACAGGCTCAACCCAAAGAAGGCCTCTTGTTAAAACTCCACCGTGGGCACTGCGGCGGCTTCGGGGGCGGACTCGAACGGAGTTTTACGCTCGTAGCCCTTCATGCCGGCGATGATGGAGCCGGGGTATTTACGGATATATTTGTTGTAGGCGGCAACGGCTTGGTTGTAGCGGCGGCGTTCGACAGAGATCCGGTTTTCAGTTCCCGAAAGCTCTTCCTGCAACGCGAGGAAGTTTTGGTTGGATTTAATGTCGGGATATTTTTCCACCACCACCATCAGGCGACCGAGTGCGCCTTCGAGCATGCCGGCGGTTTTGACACTCTGGGCGGTGTCGCCAGAGGCCTTGGCCGAGCTCCACTGGCTGCGCAGGCGCGTCACCTCGGTAAGCAGTTCCTTCTCGTGGCTGGCAAAACCCTTAACGGTGTTGACCAGGTTCGGGATCAAGTCGTAGCGGCGTTGCAGCACGGTTTCGACATTGGCCCATGCCTGGATCGTGGTTTCGTCATGATCAATAATCTTATTATTAATCCCGATAAACATCATGATCACGATAATGAATACGGCGATGAGTCCGCCGAAGGTAATGAGTGCAGCTTTCATAATTTAGTCTCCTTTGTGAATGTAAGTATCAACCGCGTCGATCACGCATTCGATGGTTTTTAGATAGGTATTAAACAACTCTCCAACCGCAACATCCTTCGCCTTCTGCGTACCCTTCTTTAAATCCTGCACGATCTGAAAGACCGTGCCATCGAACTCCAGATGCGTGGCCAGCTTTTCCAAGGCCGAAAACTTTTTCTGCGGAACCTGATCTTCAAACAGACGCAGCGACGCGCGGAACAGCACAAGAAACGTCGAGAGCGACTGAGTCATCAACTCGGCCACGGCCTTGGGTTTACCCTGCGTGAGCAGATAGCTCTGCCGCAGACGGATCAACTGGCCACGTAGTTCATGCTCGATCTCCAGCCGCAAGTTTTTTGTGTCGATCTCCAGTCCCGCAACCAAATCCGCACCGTGGAGCACCTTGTGGCATTCGCGAATATCGAGCAGCTCGATGGGGAATACGTCGGTCGCCTGCGCCAGCCGCTCCTCGGTAAAAAGCATGGGCGCGGGGTTGCCCGCCTTCGACCATGCGGACGCAGCTTTCGAGAGGGCGTTGAGCGTATCGATGCCGAGGTCTTTGGTCACGACCAATACATTATAGTCCGACTGCTTGCCGGAATGGTCGCCCGCAGCGGCGGAGCCATAGAGCACCACCGATTTCAGCCCTCTCGGGCAAGCCTGTTTCAATTCTTCCACTAGTTTTTCAGGTGTCATGTTTGTCCCTCGTAATGCGTAATTCGTAATTTTTAACCTCAAGCCTAAAGCCTCAGGTCTCTCCTCACCAGCCTCCGCTCGATCCGCCGTCGCCGGACATGCCGCCGCCAAAGCCGCCGCCCCCGCCGAAGCCGCCGCC
>JAUXGY010000099.1 GCA_030621805.1 Kiritimatiellales bacterium
TCGCTTGAAGGAGGGAGCGTGGATCTGCCGTCGCTTACACTTTATGGTATTGCCGGTATTGTGCTCACCGTCGGTATGGCGGTCGATGCGAACGTCCTGACCTTCGAACGCATGCGCGAAGAGTGGAAGGTGGGCGAGTCGGTTTCTGGGTCCATTAACGCGGGTTACAACAAAGCGTTCAGTACCATTTTGGATGCCAACGTTACGACACTCCTGACCGCCGCCATCCTGTTCTGGCAGGGTTCCGGGCCGATCCGTGGCTTTGCGGTCACTCTCGCCGCCGGTATTCTTGTGAGCATGTTTATCGTGTTGGTGATGACCCGTCTGTTCTTCAACACGCTGGCGGACTACAACCTGATTAAGTCGCTCAAAATGATGTCGATCCCCGTTCTGCAAAACGCCAACTTTAACTTCCTCGGTGGTCGTAAATTTGCGGCGGTGCTCTCGCTTCTCGTGATTGCTGGAACCTGGGGGCTCTTCCTGAAGAAAGGCGATGCCAACCTCGGTGTCGACTTTACGGGGGGTACCGTGATGGCCTTTGAATTCGACCAGAAGCAGGACAAGGCCATCGTGCTTGAAAGCTTGGCTTCGGTTGGTTTCCCCACCGCAAAGGTGGGCTATGAAACTGACATGAGTGGCAAAGAGTTTCTTGAAGTCAAGGTGGGGGTTTCCGGTGCGGAAGCCGAATCGGCGCTGACTGCCGTTACGGCTCTGGAAGGAAACTATCAGGATGTGAAGAACGACAGTGTCGGCTCACAGATTGGTAAAGAACTACAGAGCAAGGGCATTAAGGCCATCATCTTCGCGCTGATCGGAATCATTATCTACATCTCGATCCGTTTCGAGTTTGCCTTCGCCATGGGAGCGATCGCTGCACTTGCGCACGACGTTTTGATCACGATCGGCGTCTATTGCGCACTCGGCTACGAGTTGAGCATGCCGATTATTGCGGCGTTGCTGACCATCGTTGGTTATTCGGTAAATGATACCATCGTGGTGTTCGACCGCATCCGTGAGGATCTCAAGCTGGAGAAAGGAAAGTCCTACAAGGAAATTGCCAACCTCTCCATCAACCAGACGCTCAGTCGTACCGTGCTGACCTCGTTCACCACGTTGCTCACGGTGGTCATGCTGTTGGTCTTCGGTGGTGGCGCAGTCAAGGACTTCGCGCTGGCGCTGTGCATCGGCATCATGGTCGGCACCTACTCGTCCATCTTCGTGGCGACGCCGGTGGTGCTCTTCTGGCACAAAGAGGAGAAGGTGAAGTAGACTTTCAAAACCTGAAAGTCTATCTTCCAAAGCGTTCCCATTTACATGGGAGCGCTTTTTTTCTAATGAAGAATAAAACTCACAGAATGCCCTGTCCAGTAATGGGATTCCTGCTTCGGCGGATTCTCGATCCCAACTCAGCCCCGGATCATCCGGAGAACCGCACGCGGATCGGAATGTTGGAGGGATGGGTCAGCACCCTGATGAGTCTGGTGCTGTGCGTGGTCAAAGGCTGGCTTGGACTCGTTTCGGGCAGTGTCTCGCTGATCGCCGATGCCACGAACAACCTGACGGATATGGGTAGCAGCCTCGTGGTGGCACTAGGATTTCAATGGTCGCGCAAGCCGAGCGATGAAGAACATCCGTTTGGCCACGGGCGCATCGAGGCGGTGGCCACATTGGTTCTTTCGATTGCTTTGCTGGTGGTGGGGTTCGAGGTGGCAAAGTCGGGCATCGTACGGCTCATCAATCCGAAGCCGGTTGAGGCTCCACTGTGGATTATGGTGGCGGTCGGGATCACGGTGGCCCTCAAATTTTGGCTCGCGGTTTTTGCGCGAACCTTGGCGAAACTTTCAAAGTCGCACGTACTGGAGGCCGATGCGTGGAACCATACCTTTGATGTGGTGAGCACGTTGCTGGTGCTGGTCGCCTTGGCGGGGTCGCACTTGGGCTGGATGGCAATGGATGGCTGGGCCGCCATTCTGGTGGCAGCATTTATTGTAGTCACCGGGGTTAAATTTGCGCGAGAAGCCATCGATATTCTGCTAGGCAAAAAACCGGTTCAGGCCGAGGTGGAGTCCATTCAACAGGTTGTTGAGGGGGTCGAAGGTGTACTCGGTGTGCACGAAATCATGGTGCACCAGTATGGCGATGTGAAGATGGTTTCGTTTCATATCGAAGTGGATGCAGGATTAACGCTAATCGTTGCGCACCGAATTGCCGAAGAGGCCGAAGAGGCCGTGGAAATAAAAATGCAGTGGCGGGCGGTGGCCCATGTGGATCCGGTGGACCACTCTCATCCGTTATTCGAGGAGTTGCGCACAGTACTGGAGAGGCACATCCAGACCCTTCCGGATCTGATCGATTTCCACGATCTGCGCGCCGATGGTGATGCGCCTCCATACCATGTTTCATTCGATTTAGTGACCGGAATGGAGACGCGCCGGGATCAATATGAGGCGATCTATGCTCAAACGCTGGCGATGCTTGCCACCGCCCTTGGCGATCGGGTGGCGACGGCGGAGATCGGGATCGAGGCCTCCGTAGACAGCGCGCCGATGGAACGCAAGCAGTTTCGCCTCTCTGCGCCTTCCTAAAATGATGTGACTGCGGATTTGCGTCCGGTTTGTTTGTTGCTATGATTAAAACCTTAAAGCACACGCAACGATTGTGGGCGGAGGAAGAGATGGTAAATATTCCTGGACATACAGAGTGGGTGGCGGAACTGATTCCGGATCTCGCGGCTCGTTTGGATCCGTTTGTTGTAGATACCGATGAGCTGGACGATGAACTGGTTGAGGTGTTTGTTGATGAAATTCAGCGCCTGACCGGAGAGCTACAGGAGGGCCTTGTGCAAAACGATGCTGAGGTTCTTCGAATGGCTGCGCATTCCATCAAGGGCATGGGCGGAACCATGGGGCTTCCGGAAATCTCGGTGCTGGGCTTGGAAATCGAAAACAGAGCCAAGGAGGATCGCTTGGCCGAAACCCAGCCTTTAATCGATGGGCTGGCCCTTTGGATGGATACCTTACGGTAGGAATAAAATGCCGATCAACGATCAGAAAACCTTTTCTGGAAACACCGCCTCCCGCCTGTTGCAAAGCCTTTCGGGACGTGTGTTGATCGTGGACGATGAGTTGCCAAACCGCCTTTACCTACGAAAACTGCTGGAAGCGCGCGGATGCGAGGTGTTCGATGCGGCCTCGGGGGTCGAGGCGTTCGAAGTGGCTCTTAAGCGCCAGCCCGATCTTGTTTTGGTGGATGTAATCATGCCAGAGATGGATGGCTTCGAGCTGTGCGGAAAATTGCGCGATGAACCGCGTACAGCCAACAGTCCGGTCATCATGGTAACGGCTAAATCAAAGATCGAGGATATCGAAACGGGTTTTGAACTGGGCGCCATGGACTATATTCGGAAACCCTTCAATCCGCGCGAGTTGATCCTGCGTGTCGGCAATGCGCTGGCCCTGAAAAGAAGCAACGATGAACTGATGATCTGGAATAACCGAGTGGCGCGCGATATCGAACTCGCCGGGGCCATCCAGCGCTCGCTTTTTTCGGATGTGCCGCATTTTTCAAGGCGGTTCGAGGTGCGGATTGCCTACCGGACCTGCATGGATGTGGGGGGCGATGCTTTTGATATTATCGCGCTTCCCGATGGACAATATTGCATCTATGTGGCCGACGTTTCAGGCCATGGGGTTGCCCCGGCGATGATCTCTTCCTTGCTCAAGGCCATGGCCAGCGAGATGATCCGCCGATATGCCAGTGGAGGCCCTTCTGCAATTTGCAATGCCCTTAACGTTGCGTTTCGTCGACGCATCGATAATCCATCGTATTTCTCAACCTTGTTCATGGCGCTCTATAACCCTGACACACTGGAATGGAGCTGCATGAACTGTGGGCACCCCAATCCTGTGTTTGTGCGAAACGACACGATAGGTGATTCCTCGTTGTTCAGCGCGGGGGGCGGCACGCCGATCGGTTTCCCTTTCGGCGACGAGAAGCCTTATTCCAAGAGCGATGAAGTGGTTTTTTCAGGCGAAGGCGACACCTTTTTGTTGCTCTATACTGATGGATTGACCGAGGCCCGGCACGTTGAAACCAATGAAGAGTGCGGCGAGAGGTTGGACGCTATCTATGAACAGGTGGTGCGCGATGCCTCGGTTCCCAACAAGTCAATCGCGTTGCTGGATACGCTCGAAGCTGAAAATTTTTCGATGGAGGGCGACGATTGTACGGCGATTTCCATCCACATGCTCGACCCGGAAAAAATTGTGGTGGAACAATCGGTTCCGCGCAATATCTACATGGTGTCCGAGGTGGCGAAACAGTGCGAGATCGCCGTAGCCACACGCGGAATATCGCATGATTCTTCGGCCTTAGTTCGTCTTTTGGTGATGGAGTTGGGCTCAAATCTCGTGGAGCATAGCGGTCTTTCTGAGGATGCTTCATTTTGGTTGCAGGTGCGGGTGGATGGCCCGGTTTGCCAACTGGTCTTCACCGACAAAGGCGATGAATGGGATCTTGAGAAAGCGCTGGGACATACGCTCGATGAAATGCATATGGGGGAGCGCGGGCGCGGCCTGGCAATTACCAACACGATCGCCAATCGGATTGAACGCTATCGAACCAACTCCGAAAACCTGACCTACTGCACGGTCATTGACGGGGAGGACCGCTAGCATGAGAGAGTCGGTCTACCAAGCGCGTCGAAAAATGTTTAAATCGCTGGATATTCCTGCAACGAAAGCGGACGTGACCATTCTCAAATGGAAGCAACGTTCTCGTCTTGTGATTTGGGAAACAGCGCTGCACAGCTTGCTCGCCATCAAGCGAACGATGGATATTTTGATCAGCTTGGCGGCGTTGATTCTGCTCATTCCCCTGTTTCTGGTGGTGGCGATCTGCATTTTGGTCGATGATGGTTTTCCGGTGTTGTTGCAGCAAAAACGCGTGGGGCAGTATGGACGAGAGTTCCGTCTGCATAAATTCCGATCCATGTGCCGCAATGCCGATCAAATAAAGCCCGACCTGCTAGACCAAAACGAATCTTCTGATGGCGTTATTTTTAAGATGAAGAACGATCCGCGTATCACTCGCATGGGCCGTATTCTGCGCCGTTTTAGTATCGACGAAATGCCTCAGTTTCTCAATGTGCTCCTAGGAGACCTCTCCGTGGTGGGCCCGCGCCCTCCGCTTCCAGAGGAAGTTGCACAATATTCGCTCTCTGATCGCAAGCGGTTGCAGGTAAAACCGGGCATCACCTGCTTGTGGCAGATCCATGGCCGTTCGGAGATTCCTTTTGAGCGGCTGGTGAGTCTGGATATGCAATATATTCAGAGCCAAAACCCCCTGAAGGATATCGTTATAATTATTAAAACAATACCGGCGGTCCTCTTTGGCCGCGGGGCGTATTAAGGAGTAGTTGATGGTTATTACCTGTTCAAAAGAACACGGCATTGGAATTATACGGGTCGACAAGTCGCTGACCTCTGCCTCGGTGGATTTGTTCCGCGAGCAGCTTTCGAAGTGGCAACTGGGCGAGCCCGACGTTAAAAACTATGTCATCGATCTCAAACAGGTTGATTTCATGGATAGCGCGGGGCTGGGCACTCTGATTGCCACGCTCAAACGCGTTACTGAACTCGGTGGTGACATGAAAATTGCCAGCCTTCAGAAGAAACCGCGCATGGTGTTTGAGATCACCCGAGCCTACAAGGTATTCGAAATTTACGATACCGTGGAAGACGCATTAAAAATGTTCAACTAGACGCTCGATGAAAGCCGTACTCCATATAGGTGCCACGCATTCATGGGCCGATGCCTTCGGCGGCATACCCTGGGTCTTGCTTCCCGTCGCCAACCGACCGTTGCTGGACTATTGGCTGGAGTCCTGCGTAGAGCAGGGGATCCATCGCGTTCAAATCGTGATGGGTGATGGGGCTGAACAGGTTGAGGCCTTTGTGGGCGATGGAACAAACTGGGGGCTTAAAATTCAATATGGTTTCGCCCGTCCCAACGAAAGCCCGCTGGATTATGTGCGGCATACGCACGATCCTTCGGACTTCGGCCTTCTGTTTCTCGGCGGTCCTGTCTTCCTCCGGCGCCGGCAAGCCTTCCGGGCATCCGGCTTTCAGTCGCTCGAGGCCTGCCGCTTTAATCAGGGCGATGATACGCTCTTCCTTTTTGCAAAAACCCCAAAGGAACTAAAAGCCCTGCTCGACGGAAATTCGGGTTCGGCGCGGGGGCTGGAACAGATCCATGTCCAGCCCTTTCCAATGGATAGTGTTGCCGCCTACTATGAACTTAATATGAAAATGGTGCGCGGTGAATTTTTACGCTATCTCACCGCTGGTTACGGGACAGCGGACGGTAGTTCGGTCGGCTACAACGTGCTGACACCGCCCTCGGCCCTTCTGCACGCACCCATCATGGTCGGTAACGATTGTCGGATGGGAATCATGTCAACCATCGGGCCAAACGTGGTCATTGCGGACCATGTCATCGTCGACTCCCGTACCGAAATCTCCAACAGCATCATTCTGCAAGACACCTATATTGGCCAAAATCTGGAGATCCGTCGCAAGATTGTCGTC